>CAYJIQ010000139.1:2061-5881 GCA_964370275.1 uncultured Christensenellaceae bacterium | reverse complement strand
CCCTAACTTTACGATTGAAGATGGAAAGATGGAACTGGGGATCGGACACCACGGAGAAGCAGGTGTAGACATCGCAAACGTGGAAACGGCAGATGTAATTGCACGCAAAATGTGGGAACGCATAGAATCTGAGAAGTTCTTTGATAAGGGCGACGAAGTTATCGTCCTCGTTTCGGGGTTGGGAGCAACGCCTGTTATGGAACAGTACATTTTATATGACGAAGTAGCGACGATTTTAGAGGCAAAAGGGGTTGAGATTTATCGCTCTTATGTTGGCAACTACTTCACTTCACTAGAAATGATGGGCGCATCGCTGACGATTATGAAGCTTGATGACGAGTTAAAAGAGTGCATTGATCTTGAGGTTACTTGCAGTGGGCTTGCTAGCCTTTAGGCTTGAGTTCGCAAAATGGGAGGGTTAATTATGAAGAGTTTTAAAAATAACGGTTCAAAGGCAATAGTAGAGTCACTGATAAAAATCATACAGGACAACAAGGACTATCTTGGAACGGTTGATGGAGCGATCGGAGACGGAGATCACGGCATTAATATGAACAAAGGCTTCACTATTTGCCAGACGAGACTTGAGGGCAACGACGCTTCTTTTGATGAAGCTATGAACATGTTAGGTGACATACTTATGAGCGAAATCGGAGGATCGATGGGGCCAATTTACGGAACTTTGTTCATCGAGATGGCAAGCGTGGCAGAGGGCAAAGACGACATCGATGCACAGACATTCAAGGAAATGCTTGACTGCGCGATTGAAGGGCTTTGCGACCTCGTTGATGCTCGTGTTGGCGACAAAACACTTATGGACGTGTTGCTTCCTGCGCAGGAGGCATATGACAAAGCGCTTGAAGATGGTGCAGAGTTTGACGCTGCGCTTGACAGCATGGTGCAAGCTGCAAACGCGGGTAGAGACTATACGAAAGAACTTGTAGCCAAATTCGGCAGAGCGAGCAGGCTCGGCGAGCGTTCAAGGGGAGTTCTTGATGCGGGATCTGTATCTTGTGCGCTGATAATGGAAGGGATGGCAGATGCAATTAAGTGTAGGCTTGTTGCGTAGTCAGAGATAAAATTGAATGAACAGTGAGAGGTAGTACTATGAAGATAGCAATTGGTTGTGACCCCAATGCAAAGGAAGCGAAGCTTGAGATGATTGAGTACATCAAAGCGTGCGGTTACGGCGAAATCGTTGATTTTGGAAGCGAAGACGGGATATACGCAAACACGGCGTTTTCGGTTGCTCAGGCGATTGCGGACAAAAAGTGTGACAGAGGAATTCTTGTCTGCGGAACAGGAATTGGTATGTCGATAGCCGCAAATAAAGTTAAGGGTGCATATGCGGCACTGCTTTGCGACACTTATTCGGCAAAACGCGCAAGGCTAAGCAATGATGCAAATATC
The DNA here is from genome assembly GCA_964370275.1 of uncultured Christensenellaceae bacterium. GTDB lineage: Bacteria > Bacillota > Clostridia > Christensenellales > Christensenellaceae > CAYJIQ01. Next base: position 4,471 of record CAYJIQ010000139.1, on the reverse strand, counting down.
GCCTGCATGGGAGCTTTTACTACAGGCTCAAAGCTTCGAGAAGAGCTTATAGATGCATTTTTGGGCAATGAGTTTGTAAAGGGTTGTGCGTCTCAAGAAAAGGTTGACGCATTTGTAAATTACGATTATAATAGATAGGAATGAGGGCAGAATTCGACAGTTATGTAGAGTTTTGCCCAAAACTTTATTTCCTAGCAGAAAAGAGGTCACATGATTAAAAATACTGTTGACTGTGTGATGTATAAGATGCTTGACTTCTGCAAAGGCGATGCTAAGCAAATTCAGCATTTTGTAAAGGTGCACAGATACGCTCAGATTATCGGTGAAGCTGAGCGTATAGCACAGAAGGATCAGTTAGTTCTCGAGGTTGCGAGCATTGTACATGACATAGGGATTAAAGTTGCGGAGGAAAAATTTGGGTATAGCAATGCAAAGTTGCAGGAACAAGAAGGTCCTGCCGTTGCACTCGAGCTCTTAAGTGATGTCAAGATGGAGGAAGAAGCCAAACAAAGGGTAGCGTATCTTGTCTCTAGGCACCATACATACACGGATGTTAGGGGAGATGATTATGAGATATTACTTGAAGCGGACTTCCTTGTTAATTTTTATGAAGAAGGTTATGAAAAAGAAAAGATCTTGACAATTATGGACAATGTATTTAGGACGCAAACCGGTAAGACTTTATGCCGGATATTTTTTGATGTGGAGTGAGGAGAATTATGAAAAAGATAAACTGGGGAATAATTGGGTGTGCAGGCATTGCATATGAAAGAACTGTACCGGGGCTGCTTATGGCGAAAAACGCAAACCTATATGCGGTTGCGAGTCGCAATGGTGAAAAAACACAGAAGTTCATAGACAAATTTTCGCCTGATGTTGCATATTCTTCATATGAAGAGTTGCTTAACGACGAAAATGTTGACGCTGTGTATATTCCGTTGCCAAATACCATGCACTGCGAGTGGGTGTTAAAAGCTGCGGACAAAGGAAAGCACATATTGTGCGAAAAACCGCTTGCAATGAATGCGCAAGAAGCGGAAAAAATGTACAAATACTGTGAGGACAAGGGCGTAATACTCATGGAAGCGTTTGCATATAGGCACGCACCTCTTGTTCATAAAGCAAAAGAGATTGCACAAAGCGGAGAGATTGGCAAGGTTAAGTTTATTGAGTCACATTTGACATTTGCACTGTATGACCAAGAAAATATACGTCTGAGTGAAAGCCTCGGAGGGGGCGCACATTATGATGTTGGTTGCTATAATATAAGCTTGATAAGCTATATTATGGGAAAAACGCCTACAAAAATAGTGTCAGTTGCAGAGATGGCAAACGAAGTGGTGGACGTGAGCAACTCGTCAATTTTGTTTTTTGACGAAGGGGAACAGGCGTTTGCATATTCCGCTCTAAACTGCTATGCTAAGGGTGGATACACAATTGTTGGGGAAAAGGGTAGGATTGAAGTGCCCGACAATTTTAACTGCAGGCATATGTCTACTTTGAACGTTTATACGGGTGGAGTTCCCAGTAATGTAGAGCTTTCGGGCGAGATTGTGACGACGCATAAAATATTCTGCCCCGACAACTACATGCTTGAAATTGAACAGATGGGAAGATGTATTACAGACGCAGAGAGCCCGCTTGTCAGCAAGGAAGAAACTATTGCTAACATTAAAATAATGGACGAGCTGATTGCTCAAAGATAATATAGAACCGCTAAATAGACTGCTGAATAGATAAGGAAATGATTTCGTGAGTTGTCTGATTTCATTTCGAGCACTAAAAAACACAATCCTAAAAAGGGTTGTGTTTTTTTGGGGGATTAGTGTGATATCTATGGTAAATTTAACATGACCTTGTTACTGCTGCTCGGGTGCGAATCCAACCAGAGAGGCGGGATAGCCGGGGTAATTAAATAATTCTTTTAATTCATCGTCTAATTTAAGAATTGTAAGCGTTGCGCCCATCATATCGAGCGAAGTGAAGAAGTTGCCGACCATTGATCTTGAGATGATGATGTTTGACTGATGTAATGAGTCGTAGATACCGCTAAATAAAATGTTTAATTCTGTAAGCATTGTGTTGCCGAGCCCCGATACCATTACAGCGACTTCGGTTCCGGAAGCGATGGGCATGTCCTTTAGCATGTGCGACACCATGAGTTCTGCGACATCTTTTGCGGGTCTTAATTTTAAGGTATCCATGCTCGACTGTCCGTGATGACCCACGCCTATTTCCATCGTGCCCAGCTCAATGATGTAGTTTGGGCGTCCGACTTCGGGGATTATACAGCTTGATAGGCCAACGCCTATGGAGCGCATGGAAGCAACTGCTCTTTGCACGGTGTTTTGTACGGCGTCTATGTTATATCCTTTTTCGGCGGCTGCTCCTGCAATCTTCCAAGCGAAAA
>CAYJIQ010000139.1:0-2051 GCA_964370275.1 uncultured Christensenellaceae bacterium | reverse complement strand
TCGCCTGTGCTACCAATTCTTTTAGAAACGTCGCTATTACTGACATCTTCGCTTACAATTACGAGCCTTACATCTATGCCTTTTTTTTTGTGCCATTTCCTTTGCGGTAGTTGCCGACTTAATATCTCTTTCGTAGTTTCCAAATATGCAAACAACTCCGTTTCCCGAGTCTGCTTCTATAAAAGCGTTGTAAAACGCTTCTGCAGTGGGCGGGTAGAAGAGTTCGCCTATTGCGACTGCGTCTAGCATGCCCTTTCCTAAATAGCCCATAAATGCGGGTTCATGACCAAATCCGGCTCCTGAGACTACTGCGACTTTTCCTGCTACAGGCGCGTGTTCTTCTTGTAATAATTTATGTATACACCAATTTCTCTGTCGCTATATTTTTTGCTTTTTCTTCCCACCAACAAGAACGGTTTCATCCGCATGTAAGTTTCTCTTAAAGTTTTGCTCGACAAAAAGTCATCTCTGCCTTCTACGACTGAGCTGATGTGGTTGAATAAAGAGCCGACATTTATAGCTTCGGGAGTAATAAAATCACCTATCTCAATTGTTGTGATATCAGACTCATCAAGACCGACTTCAAGTTCTTTTTCTCTTAGTAAGTCTGTAAGAGCAACATAAATTTTAATAAAAGTGGTTATCCTAAGGTCGTTGCTTCTGCTGTACTTTTGATTAAAGCCGGCGGGGTCCCAACCAATGTGTTTGCTAATTTCTGCGTTGCTTATTCCGTAACGTCCTGCTATGATGTTTAGTCGCACGTAGATGCTTTCGACTAGGTAATCTCTTGTAATCTTCTTTAGTGCTAATTCCTCAAATTCTGTCAAGATTCGTCTCCTTTCGCTGTAACAAATGCCTGTTGCAAATCTGCAAGACATTTGTAACTGATATCAAATAATTATTGCTAGTTGCTTATGTTTGGAACATATTAAAATATGCATTTAATTTATCATACATTAATAAGGGGTTAAAGTGAATATATTCATAGTACAACATATTAGCTAATATGCAATGTATTGATCAGCCTTCGATATTATAACCGAATATGTTAAAAATAATCTGCTTGTTTTCTTTAAATTTACTTTTTAAAAAATAGTAGTAGATGCGCAACAATACAAAAGCTTGCATATTCACAAAGAACAAGGATGATAAGCCATTGTTTAATTTTCTAAAAACAATTATATTAAATAAAGAATACATGCAACTAAAAATCCTAAATTATTGGCAAAATATATTGTATAAAGGAAGGTTAAACAATTATGAAAATGATCAAAGACAAACAAATTGTTGTAGGCGCAGACTTTGCCGGCTTGGCAGTTAAAGATGCGGTGGTTAAAAATTTGGAGGCAAAAGGCTGGACTGTTCTTGATTTGGGAGTTAAAGCAAACGACAAGGACAGCGAAGAGATGTTTCACAGGATTGGTCTAAAGGTGGGCGCACAAATATCCGAGAGAAATTATGAAAGAGCGCTTATTTTTTGTGGGACGGGAATGGGAATACATGTTGCAGCAAGTAAGTGTCCGCACGTACATGCGGCGGTGTGTGAATCTATAGAATCTGCCAAGCGTTGTATAGCAGGAAACAATTGCAATGTACTGGCTATCGGAGGGTTTTACATCGGTGCTGAAAGAGCAATTGATATGGTTAATGCTTATTTGGAAACGGAATTTTGCGAAGGATACGACGACTGGGAAGGCTTTGACGAGTATCATAAAATTGCGTACGATGAGCTTGAAACGTTTGATTATGAGCAATACAAAGCCAACAATTTTGAAGTAGTTAATAAAAAGGACTGCTATATCGGACCAAAGCCGATAAAATAGTTTATATGAACCTCCTCTAAAATAGGGGGCTCTCAGAGCGTGGGTACAACACGCAAACGTAAAATCCCTCTAAACTAGGGGGATTTTTGTGTTTGCAGACTTTCTTGACACTCTTCAGCCTGTTTTAACTTTTTTGACAGGCTGTTCGCTGTTAATCTTGAGGTTTTTTAATTTATGGGGGTGGAGCTTACTACGGGTCAGTTCCTTTCAGCTATATTGGAATCTAGT
>CAYJIQ010000138.1:0-5907 GCA_964370275.1 uncultured Christensenellaceae bacterium | reverse complement strand
CACTTAGATAGATTAATATTAATCTGCCTAATAGGAAATTCATAGAGTATGCTGCTTAATAGTTCATTGATTTCGGGCATTTCAAACGTCGTAGCGTTCATAAGAAGGACTGTAGTTGCGTATTTTTCCGCAAGCTCGTCTTTTAGTTCGATAGAACGAGGGGAGCTAATGTCTGCACAGTTTAGCACTATGACAAACGGCTTTCCGATTGACTTTAGCTCTCGCACCACACGCTCTTCGGCTTCGATGTAGTTTTCCCTAGGAATTTCTGAGATGCTACCGTCGGTAGTCATGGCTATGGCAATGCAGGCGTGCTCGTCTATGACCTTGCGCGTTCCGACCTCTGCTGCTTGCTCAAATGAGATGTCATGGTCAAACCATGGGGTTCTTACCATTCTTGCACCTTTTTCGTCCATGTGCCCCTGCGCTCCGCCGACTAAATATCCAACGCAGTCGACAAACCTTGTGCGAAAGGAAGCCTTCTCATCAAGTGCGATTTCCACTGCTTCGTTTGGAACAAATTTAGGTTGAGTTGTCATTATCATCCTGCCTTTGCCACTTTGCGGGAGTTCATCAAGTGCGCGTTCTCTGACATGTTCATCGCCGATATTCGGGATAACGAGTTGATCCATAATTCTTCTTATGAAAGTGGATTTTCCCGTACGAACGGGTCCAACAACTCCAATATAAATGTCGCCCCCCGTGCGCTCAGCAATGTCTTTGTAGATATCATAAGCTTGCATGGTAATTCCTCCAAAATATTAGTTGATAATTTTTATGTTGGTTATTCTCGTTAAATGCACAAATAGTAAAAATTCGATTAAAAAACCATATCGGGTATATCTGTTTCCCAATAAAACGATTATAAATTATCTTTTTCACAAATTTTACAAAGAAGCTTTTTTATGTTTTTGCACCAAGGAAAAATTGATGAAATAAATATCCGCTTTATTAAGCTATAAATACATTGCCTAGTGAAATTATTGCTCTCAAAAAAGTGTCGAAGGACACAGAATGGCATCCCCTAAATGATTGACAAAATTGCAATTTAATGTTATATTCAACTCGTAGAGTTTACGCTTGAGATTGCGGTGAAATTATCTTTGAATTAATTTTAAAATTAACGGCGAAAACTTTCAAAGATGTGTTAATGAGCACGGATATGCGTCTTTTTTGGAGGAAAGTAATGCCGAACAAATTGCAATTATATGGATACAATAACCTAACAAAATCCCTTAGCTTTAATATATTTGATATATGCTATGCAAAGACAGAAAGAGAACAAAGGGACTACATCGCCTACATTGACGATCAGTACAATTCGGAGAGGCTTACAAGCATAATGTTTAAGCTGACCGAAATGATAGGAGCCAATGTACTTAACGTTTCAAAACAGGACTACGACCCACAGGGGGCAAGTGTTACCTTCCTTATTGCAGAGGAAAGCTCTATGTCCAGTCGAAGTGGCGAGATTGTTGTAGGACATCTTGATAAAAGTCATGTTACTGTACACACATTTCCTGAATTCCATCCCGATACTTCTATTGCGACATTTCGAGTGGACATCGACATTGCTACCTGCGGAGAAATTACGCCTCTTTCTACGCTGGATTTTTTGCTCGGCAGTTTTGATTCTGACATCATTACGCTCGACTATAAAATAAGAGGTTTTACCCGCAACGTTGAGGGAAAAAAATTGTTCTGTGATCATAAAATATCGACTATTCAGGAGTATATTGCTCCCCAAAAGCTTGAAAAATACGATACTGTTGATATTAACGTTTATCAGTCAAATATATTTCACACGAGAATGCTCATAAAGGATATAGATCTTCAAAACTATCTTTTTAATAGTGATGTTTATGAAATAGCCCCCAAGCGCAGACTTGAAATAACAAACAACCTAAGGCGGGAGATGATAGAAATCTTCAGCGGCACGAATATTTACTAAGGGGGAGTCTTTAGTGGAAGATCAGCAAAGAGCACCTATACTCGAAGCACTCGAGGAATTTAAGTCAATGCGCATTGTGCCTTTTGATGTTCCCGGGCATAAACGAGGCAAGGGAAGTCCTTTGTTAACCGAATTTTTAGGAAATAAATGCCTGACGGTGGATGTCAACTCGATGAAACCACTCGACAACCTGTGCCATCCCGTAAGCGTAATTCGTGAAGCGGAAATCTTAGCAGCACAGGCTTTTGGTGCACCTCATGCGTTTTTTATGGTAGGAGGAACAACCTCTTCGGTTCAAGCGATGATTCTAAGCGTGGTAAAGCGCAATGATAAAATTATTTTGCCAAGAAACGTTCACAGAAGTGTCATAAACGCACTTATTTTATGCGGAGCAGTTCCCGTCTATATCAACCCTCAGACAAACGAAAGGTTGGGAATTGCGCTTGGAATGAGCATGAAGGATGTCAAGGCGACTATAGCAGCGCATCCGGATGCAAAGGCGATTTTAGTAAATAATCCGACATACTATGGAATTTGTTCGAATTTAAAGGAAATTTGTGACTGTGCCCACGCACACGGGATAAAAGTGTTAGCGGATGAAGCGCACGGCACACATTTTTATTTTGGAGAAAATCTTCCCATATCAGCGATGAAGGCAGGTGCAGATTTTGCTTCTATCAGCATGCATAAATCAGGAGGCTCGCTCACTCAAAGTTCCTTTCTTCTGTGTTCTGATGCGGTCAACGCAGGATACGTGCGCCAGATTATCAACTTAACGCAAACGACCAGCGGTTCATACCTGCTTCTTTCAAGTCTTGACATTTCTCGAAGAGAACTTGCTCTTCATGGTAAGGCAATGTTTCAGCGAGTATGTAGTATGACAAACTACGCCAGGGATGAGATTAACAGTATCGGCGATTACTATGCATTTTCAAAGGAGCTTATTGACGAAGACTCCATTTACGACTTCGACACAACAAAGCTTTCGGTTAATACTCTTGAACTTGGGCTTGCGGGTATCGAGGTGTACGACCTGTTACGCGACGAATACGACATTCAAATTGAATTTGGCGACATAGGAAATGTACTCGCGTACGTTTCGGTAGGCGATATTGACAGGAACATTGAGAGGCTTCTCGGAGCACTGGCGGAAATCAGGAGAATATTCAAAAAGCCGAGAACTGCGGTTATTCCGCACGAATACATTAACCCAATTGTTGAACTTCCGCCACAGGAGGCGTTTTACGCTCAGGTTGAATGCTTGCCGATTGAAAAGACGCAGGGTGAAATTTGCTGTGAATTTGTCATGTGCTATCCTCCGGGAATTCCGATTTTAGCACCCGGGGAGCGTATAACAAAAGACATTATCGACTATATTAACTACGCAAAACAAAAGGGCTGTTCTATGACAGGACCGGAGGATAGAGAGATTAAATCACTTAAAGTTTACAGAGGAGAGATATAGCATGAGCATTGACTTTTGGTATAACGAGCTTCACACTAAAAATGTTAAACTTTCAATTAAAGTGGACAAACATTTGCATAGCGAGCAAAGTGAATTCCAGCGCATAGATATCTTTGAAAGTTACGAATTTGGGCGTTTTTTAGCGCTTGACGGATTTATGATGCTTACGGAGAAGGACGAGTTTATTTACCACGAAATGATCACACATGTTCCAATGGCTGTACACCCAAATCCAAAAAACATCCTTGTTATAGGTGCGGGCGACGGCGGTGTGGTTCGCGAACTTTGCGCTTATCCCGATATAAAGAGAATCGATATGGTGGAAATTGATCAAAGAGTGGTTGATGTGTGTAAGAAGTATTTGCCACACACAGCCTGTAGCTTTGGTGATCCGAGGGTAAAACTGTATTTTCAAGATGGACTAAAATTTGTAAGGGGATATGAAGATTACTACGATCTCATAATCGTAGATTCGACAGACCCTTTTGGCCCGGGTGAAGGGCTTTTTACAAAGGAATTTTACGGAAATTGTTATAAGGCACTCAAAAGCGACGGAATAATGGTAAATCAGCACGAAAGTCCTTTTTACAAAGAAGACGCTCGGGCTATGAAGCGAGCGCACAAGCGAATTGTGATGTCCTTTCCGATTAGCCGAGTATATCAGGCACACATACCGACATATCCTTCGGGGCACTGGCTTTTTGGGTTTGCATCAAAGAAATATCATCCTATTTCGGATCTAAACGAGAACAAGGTCAAGAAGCTTGGAATAGAGACAAAATACTACAATAAAAAACTCCACAAGGGATGCTTTTATCTGCCGACTTATGTGGAAAACATGCTAAAGGAAGACGAGGACGACGATGAATAAGAATATACAGACGTTTATCGGCTGTGATGCGGATTACAAAGATGCGGACATTGTAATGTTTGGTGCGCCCTTTGATGGGACTACATCCTTCAGGCCGGGAACGAGATTTGGACCATCGGCGATAAGAAACGAATCTTTTGGAATAGAGACATACTCGCCCTATCAAGACCTTGACATAGAGGACATAAAAGCATGTGACATAGGCGACTTAGAGCTTCCTTTTGGAAACACGGAACGCGTACTTTCAGACATTGAACAGGCTACACAGAAGATTTTGGTCGATGGCAAAAAACCTGTTATGATAGGTGGAGAGCATTTGATATCCCTTGCCAGCGTACGTGCGGTCTATAAAAAATATCCTGGCCTTGTTGTGATCCACCTCGATGCACATACTGATTTAAGGGATAATTATCTCGAACAAAAACTTTCGCATTCAACAGTTATGCGCAGAATTTGGGAAATTTTGGGAGACGGAAAAATATATCAGTTTGGAATAAGAAGCGGCGAGCGACACGAGTTTGAATTTGCTAAGGAGCACACGCATCTGACGAAGTTTAACCTCAAAGGTTTTGAAGATATAATTCCTGAAATAAAGGGAAAACCCGTGTATTTTTCACTCGACCTCGACGTGCTTGATAGCGGAGTTTTTATGGGAACGGGAACTCCTGAAGCAGGGGGTGTAAGTTTTAACGAACTGATGGAAGTGATTTTAAAATTACATGAAATTAATGTTGTGGCATGTGACATAAACGAACTCGCGCCGATATACGATGCGAGCGGTGCATCTACTGCTACGGCGTGTAAAATACTAAGAGAAATACTATTAACATTGTAAGGAGAATAAAAATGGGTAAAGCACTAATTATTGGATGTGGCGGAGTTGCTTCTGTAACAATTCACAAATGTTGCCAAAACAGCGAAGTTTTTGAGGAAATAATGATTGCAAGTCGCACAAAATCAAAGTGTGATGCACTTAAAGCGAAGCTTGATGGTGGCAAAACTAAAATTCAAACTGCGCAGGTCGATGCGGATAACACGCAGGAGGTAATTGCACTGATTGAGAGTTTTGAACCCGACGTGGTTATTAACCTTGCACTTCCGTATCAGGATTTAACTATTATGGACGCTTGTCTTGCTACGAAAACGCACTACATCGACACGGCAAATTACGAACCGCTAGATACGGCAAAATTTGAATACAGTTGGCAGTGGGCGTACCGTGAAAAATTCAAGGAAGCGGGAATTTGTGCACTACTGGGAAGTGGGTTTGATCCTGGAGTAACAGGTGTGTTTTCTGCCTATGCTCAAAAACACTACTTCGATGAAATTCACTATCTTGATATCTTAGACGCTAACGGTGGAGACCACGGTTATCCGTTTGCGACAAACTTTAATCCTGAAATAAACATAAGAGAAGTCAGTGCTAAGGGCAGATATTGGGAAAATGGAGAGTTCATCGAAACAGACCCGCTCGAAATCAAACGTGTATTCGACTTTGCTCAGATAGGCGAAAAGGACATGTACCTTCTTTACCACGAAGAGCTTGAAAGTCTTGCGCTAAACCTTAAGGGAATAAAGAGAATTCGTTTCTTCATGACTTTTGGGCAAAGCTACATCACG
>CAYJIQ010000137.1:4537-5939 GCA_964370275.1 uncultured Christensenellaceae bacterium | reverse complement strand
ACCGAATCCGACAGAGCGCACCAATACATGTGGAGGTTTTGGAAAAATCTTCCAAAAACGGGACATACAGCGATTTTTGACAGAACTTGGTATGGGCGTGTCATGGTGGAGCGCATAGAAGGTTTTTGCAGCGATGCCGAGTGGAACCGCGCGTTTGAAGAGATAAACGAATTTGAAACTTATCTCGCAAAACACGGCCATGTCGTGCTTAAATTCTTTATAAACATAGATGCACAAGAACAGCTTAGCCGCTTTGAGGCAAGAAGAGACACTCCCGAAAAAAGCTGGAAGCTGACCGACGAAGATTGGCGCAACAGAGAAAAGTGGGACGTATACTACTCCGCCGTGAGCGAAATGATCGAAAAGACAAACACGAAACACGCACCATGGCACGTTATCGCTTCAAACGACAAGAGCTATGCGAGAATTAAAGTGCTTAGCATTGTTGAAAAGGCGTTTGAAAAAGCGCTGGATAAAGCTTAAAAGTCGGAGGTTTTTTTGGAAAGCATTTACACAAGAACAGAAATGTTGATAGGAAAAAACAAACTGGAACAACTTAAAAACTCCGCCGTATTGCTGTTTGGCGTCGGCGGAGTAGGCTCGTATGTCGCCGAAGCACTCGCCAGGGCGGGTGTGGGGAAGATTGAAATTGTAGACAAGGACGTCGTTAGCCCTTCAAACATAAACCGACAGCTTGTTGCCCTTCACTCCACGATTGGTGCCGACAAAGTTTCGGTTATGGCACAGAGAATTTCAGACATAAACCCCAGGTGCGAAGTTACCGAGCGCAAGATGTTTTTCCTTCCCGAAAATTCGCACGAAATAGACTTTTGCGCGTTTGACTACGTGGTAGACGCTGTTGACAATGTAACGGCAAAACTAGAGATTATATCAAAGGCGAAGAGCGCGCTCGTCCCCGTTGTCTCCTGTCTTGGCACAGGAAACAAGCTGGATCCGACAAAATTTGAAATCGCAGATATCAAAAAGACATCCGTTTGTCCGCTCGCACGCATTATGAGAAAAAAACTGCGTGAGCTTGGGATTTCGGATGTCACTGTGCTTTACTCAAAAGAAGTTCCTTTGCCCACCGAAGGACGCACTCCGGCAAGTATATCCTTTGTTCCTTCGGTAGCGGGGCTTCTCATAGCGGGTTACGTCATAGGGCAACTGGCATAGTCGCACAGCCTGGGCATGTTCCCACAAACAACACGTTTTGTCTTACGTTTTCGTATCCCGAAAGTTGTTCCACCTCGGTTTGCGGGCCGCTGTCCAGCTCAAGGCATATGTCGGCAACGCTTCCGCAGTGTTCGCAGATTACGTGATGGTGGCCGTCTAGGTTTATGTCAAACCTGTCTGCGCCGTTTGCAATGGGAATTTTGAACACATCTCCTAGCTGTTCGAG
>CAYJIQ010000137.1:0-4527 GCA_964370275.1 uncultured Christensenellaceae bacterium | reverse complement strand
TGTTCGAGCATGTTGAGGTTTCTGTACACCGTCGCAAGGCTGATGTCCGGGTGAACTGAACGAACATCCTCGCAAACCTCCTCCGCTGTAGGGTGAGTCTTCATCTTCTTGAGCGATTCGAGAACAAGAGTTCTCTGGATAGTGTTTCTCGTCTTCATCTTACATGTCCTCTCCAATAATACACTTAGACTATCCCGAGTCTATGAATATATTATACTAAATAATATTTATTATTAATAGTGTTTTTATGTTAATTTACAAAATAGATACAACTTGTCTTTTTTTATTTTGCTGTTAAATTTGCCTGTTTTATAGTATACTGTATTTAAGGAACAAAAATATCAGCATTTGGGAGGACATTATGGACATTACATCGCTATTTAAACTAAGCTCAGGTCTCTTTATCATCTCCTCAACGGACGGAACCAAGCAAAACGGATGTGTAATAAACACAGTTTTACAGGCAACGGCAAACATCCCTCGCATCATCGCAATCGTAAACAAAGACAACCTCACAAACGAGATTATTAAAAAATCGGGTCGTTTTTGCGTAAATGTGCTGGACAAATCTACCACTATGGATTTAATCGCAAACTTCGGCTTCAAATCGGGCAAAGATTGTGAAAAGTATGACGGCACATTTGCTGCAAAGGCCGATGATTTCGGCGTTCCATATGTCGGCGACTATTCATGTGCAGTCTACTCATGCAGAGTAATTAACACAACCGACGCAGACACGCACGATATTTTCCTTGCAGAGCTCGAAGACGGGTTTATAACGAGCGAAAACGAGCCGCTTACCTACGAATATTATCATAAAGTTTTAAAGGGAACTGCTCCCAAAAACGCACCGACATACGTTCCACCTGTAGGAAACGGATATAAATGTTCTGTTTGCGGATACGTCCACAAGGAAACTACTCTTCCCGAAGATTTTATCTGTCCGATATGCAAACAGCCCGCAAGTGTGTTTGAAAAAATTTAACTGCAAAGAGAACGAAATGAAAAACATAAACAGAATACAATGCAAAATCGACAAAGACCACGGCATCTTGCTTACATCGCAGACGCTCGCTTGGTCTTGCGGTTTTTTTGGAGACGGAAGTGCTCTTTTATTAAAGGACAAGTTTTACCTCTTTACCGACGGGCGTTTTATCGAAGAGGCACAAGCAACGGGTGCTGACACATTTATCGGCAATATGCAAGAACAACAAGATGCACTTATTAAGATAGTTGCCGAAAACAAAATCCTAAAAATCGGCATCTGCCCGGATGATTTTACCTATACACAGGGAAGAAAACTCGCCCAAACTTTTGACATCTGCGATGCGGATTTCACGCAGCTGCGAGAGATAAAGCAGGACTTTGAAACAAAACGCATCACTCACTGTGCAGACATTACGCAAAATTGCTTTGATAGCGTACTTGGCATAATCAAACCCGGGGTCACCGAGGCGGACATTTCTGCACACATCTTGCATTTCATTGCAAAAAACGGCGCACAGCCCTCTTTTGAACCTATCGTCGCTTCGGGCGAAAACGGATCTATGCCTCACGCAGGAGTAACCGAGCGCAAAGTCTTGAGCGGAGATCTTATAACCATGGACTTCGGATGCAAAAAAAACGGATATTGTTCGGATTTTACCCGAACTGTTGCCGTACAAACACTTGAACATAGCACAAAAGTCGTGTATAATATCTGTAAATCCGCCTGCGAAAGTGCACTTGAAGCGCTTGCGGCGGGAAAGCGAACAGCCGACATCGATGCGGTTGCAAGAAAAGTAATAGTCGATGCGGGTTACGGACAATATTTTTTGCACGGACTCGGTCACGGCGTCGGCTCGGCTATTCACGAAGCCCCGAGACTTTCGGGGACAAGCGACGAGACGCTAAAGCAAGGAAATGTCGTAACAGTCGAACCCGGGATTTATATCAAAGGCAAGTTCGGCGTACGCATAGAAGATATGGTGCTCATAACAAATTCGGGTTACAAAAACTTCTATACAGCGACTAGGGAACTAATTACAGTAGGCTAAAAAAGAGTGTTGCTCTTTAAAAATTTGGAGGTTAGAAATGGTTTCAGCAGGTGATTTTAGAAAAGGACTGACGATCGAAATAGATGGTCAGGTATGGGTAATCGTGGATTTCCAACACGTAAAACCCGGTAAAGGTGCGGCTTTTGTTCGCACAAAAATTAAAAATGTTATGACGGGCAGTGTTCTTGAAAAGTCCTTTAACCCGACAGAAAAATTCCCCAAAGCGATGGTGGAAAAAAAGGAGATGGAGTATCTATACAACGACGGCGAACTCTATCACTTCATGGACACGGAAACTTACGAACAGCTTCCGCTGAACTTCGACAAGGTCGAGGATGCACTTCCCTACATGAAGGAAAACATGGTAGTATCCATCAAGTTCTTTAAGGGCAATGCGTTTTCGGTTGAGCCGCCAAACTTCGTCGTTCTCGAGATCGCAGAGACAGACCCCGGCTTTAAAGGCGACACTGCAACTTCGGGCAACAAACCTGCAATACTAGAGACGGGCGCAAAGGTTATGGTTCCTCTCTTCATAAACCAAGGCGACATGATAAAAGTAGACACTCGCACAGGCGATTACATGGAAAGAGCTTAGCTAGTAGCACTATCTTTGCTATTAAGCGCAGACTCAGTTTCGCACAATACGGAGCTTGCATAATTTATACACATATTTTGCAAGCCCCGGTTGCGCAACACTTAACTTAGGTGCATAAACTATGGATAAGATTATCTGTTCGACAGGTGAACTTTTCAGCCCTAAATTAGACCTTGCTTTTAAGGCACTCTTTGGCAGAGAGGACAGCAAGGGGCTTTTGATGTGTCTTTTAAACAGCATGTTAAAACTAAACATCCCCTCCCCCGAAGACATAATCTTAAAAAACAACGAGACAACCTCGCTTAACCCCGAGGACAGAAATTGCCGCTTTGATGTAAGGGCAAAGACAGCTGATAATGTTCACGTAAACATAGAAATTCAACTTTTCGACAACGACGATATGATAAAGCGTTCGATTTATTATGTATCAAAGCTATACACTTCTCAGATAAAAAAAGGAGAAAGCTATAAACTCCTCGGAAGAGCGATCGCTCTTAACATAATTGACTACAACATTTTTAACGACGCTCGTTGGCTTCATCGTTCGAGATTGCTCGACATCGAAGATTTCCAAGAGCTGACCGACTGTTTTGAAATTAACTTTGTGGAACTTGGCAAGATAGCTTGTGCCAAAACAGAGCAAACCCAAGATTTGGCATTGCTTTGGGCCATGTTCTTAAACGCAAAGACAGAGGAGGAACTTGACATGCTGGCGGACAAAAGTATGGAGATTGCAGGCGCAGTGGAAAAGCTACACATTATCAGTGCCGACGAATCGCTGAGATATGAATATGAGATGAGAGAACAGGCTATCCGCGACAACGAAGCTTTTCTTTCGACGGCAACGAGAAAAGGCAGAGCTGAAGGTAGAGCTGAAGGTAGAGCTGAAGGTAGAGCCGAAGGTAGAGCTGAGGGCAGAGCCGAGGGATTGTTTGAAGGTAAACTTATTATCGCTCGCAACATGAAGAACAGGGGACTTTCTACCGAAGATATAATCGCTGTCACCGGACTTAAAAGCAAAGACATAGAAGACTGTTAGAGAGGTGCATATTAATATGAAGCAGGCAGTTGTTTACTACTCAATGTCGGGTTGTACCGAGTTTGTTGCAAAGACAATCGCAGAAAAATACCATTTTGATATATTTAAAATAGAACTTGTAAAACCCTACACCACTGTCAGCGCATTTGCAAAAGGCGCAATTGCAAGCAAGAAGGAAGAATGCCCTGAGCTTGCACACCCCATAGACATTTCAGACTACGACAGAATTTGGCTTGGATGCCCGACTTGGGCGTTTACATATGCCGCGCCCCTTAATTCAGTTTTGCAATCAAACGACTTTTCAGGCAAAGAAGTCGTCTTTTTTAATACAAACGGAGGAAACTTGGGCAAAGTTTTCGACAGAATACAGGAAAAATTGCCAACCGCTACCTTTTTAGACTTTAAGTCCTTCAAGGGCAAAAAGATAAACGGCAACGCCACCGAGGTTATTGACTGGGCAGACAGCTTGGCAAACAAAGGAGAATAATCATGAAGAATTACGTTCCCGAACTTTTTGGTTCACTCGCATATAACGACGCTTCAATGAAAGAGCGCCTTCCTAAAGACGTCTATAAAGACCTAAAAAAGACCATTGAAGACGGAAAACCGCTGGACATAGACATCGCTAATGCCGTTGCGCACTCCATGAAAACATGGGCTCTTGAAAAGGGCGCAACTCACTATACACACTGGTTCCAACCGATGACTGGTGTTACAGCAGAAAAGCACGACTCCTTCATATCGCCTCAGGCGGACGGCAAGGTAATCATGAGCTTTTCGGGCAAAGAGCTTATCAAAGGCGAACCCGACGCATCTAGTTTCCCCTCCGGAGGACTCCGCGCAACATTTGAAGCTCG
>CAYJIQ010000136.1:1116-5976 GCA_964370275.1 uncultured Christensenellaceae bacterium | reverse complement strand
GAATCTCCGTAAAATTCGTTCATCTCGACATGGCTGTGTGCGTCGATAAACAGATCAATCCCGGGAACGTTGTCGATTACGTCGTAGGAACGGCTTCCCGTTGCGCTGTCGTCTATCCCAAGGTGGCTAAGGCAGACAATGAGGTCAACCTCCTGTTCGGTCAGGTAATCCACCTGTTTTTGCGCTATTTCATAAAGTTCTTCATCCGCCAAGAACACATAGTCCTCAACAGCCGTCGGCGTTGTCGTCGTCATCGTTGTGGGCGTTGTAAGCCCAAAAACCCCGACGGTCGCCCCGTTTGAAAGGTTGAAAATCATGTTGTCTGTAAAGGCGTGGCTGTCGTCTTCCTTATAAAGCACGTTTGCGCTCAAAAATTCAAACTCCGCAACCTGCCTTAGTGTAGTCAGGTTTTCTCCGCCCCAGTCAAAGTCGTGGTTTCCGGGGGTCATCGCGTCGTAACCTGCCAGGTTCATAAGCTCTATTGCCGTCGCACCTAAGCTTTCGTTTACATACGGAGTTCCCTGCAACACATCTCCCGCAGAAAAGAGCAGAACATCGCCTTCCTGTTCCATGTCGTTTTTCATCTGCGCAAGCCTAGCATATCCAAACGAAGGTTGCTCTGAATCATCGTTAATCCTGCCGTGCGTGTCGTTTGTAAACATGATTTTAAAGCTCATCTGCTCTGCCGGCTCTTCCTCTTGCACCGTTTCTTGCGTCGGTTGCGAGGATTCAATCGTCGGCGCATTTGTCGCAAGCGAGGGAACTTCTATCTCCGCAGGCGAGCTTGCACATCCCACCAACATAAACACCGCGAGTATTCCCGCCAAAATTTTCATTGCTGTTTTTTTCATATTATTCTCCAATTTTTTTATCATAAGGGCACCTCTAAAAACTATAGGTGCGAAGATTTTTTGTTGTGAGCGAGCGACTTTTTAGCAAAAACGCATGCATAGTGCCTCTATTCCGAGGCTTTCCCGCTAAAAAACGAGCCGTTCACGGCGAAAAAGATTTGTGCATAGAGTTTTTAGAGATGCCCATAATACACTTCTACCATAGTCAGTCCCTTTGCGGGCGCTGTTATCCCCGCGAGTGTTCTGTCCTTTTTTATAAGCGCATCCTTCGCAGCCCCGACAAGCAGTTTTCCCCTGCCGATGTCGATAAGCGTTCCCGAAATTATCCGCACCATGTTGTATAAAAACCCGTTTCCTTTGACGTCTATGTCGATATAGTCGCCTTGCTTTTTGATGTCTATGCTGTAGACATTGCGCACGCTCGTCTTTATGTCACTTCCCGCTGAGCGATATGCGC
This sequence comes from uncultured Christensenellaceae bacterium, assembly GCA_964370275.1. Classification (GTDB taxonomy): domain Bacteria; phylum Bacillota; class Clostridia; order Christensenellales; family Christensenellaceae; genus CAYJIQ01. The sequence goes on along the minus strand of CAYJIQ010000136.1, from coordinate 4,668 downwards.
TAAAGTCGTGTTCGCCTACGAGGTCTTGCGCCGCCTGCATCATCTTGTCCACATTCAGCGGTGAATACACATGCGTGCAGGTTAGCCTGCCGATTGCATTTGCGTGTTCAGCGTTGTAGATGCTATACCTATAGTGTTTGCCCTTTGCATCAAGCGACACGTGAAAACGCCCGTGAACTTCGCACGAGCGCCTAACTCTTATGTCCTGCGGCAAATGCGCATTAAAAGCATAACAAAATTTATCTGCGGGGATTGTCGAAGACGTGTCAAAGTGCGCACATTGTCCGAGCGCATGGACTCCGCTGTCCGTCCTGCCCGCACCGCTAACGCACGTTCTCTCGCCTGTTAGGCTAAAGAGCGCATCTTCGAGAACTTCCTGGATGCTTATTGCGTTTTTTTGCCGTTGCCAGCCGGCATAGTTTGTTCCGTCATATTCTACGACGAGCATAATTCTTCTACTCAACCTAAGTTAGCTCTCCGAATCTTATTCACTTATTACCTTGATGTATTCGATAACGGGCTGGCTTTCCGTGGGCATCTCGCCGTTTGAACCCGCCGTTCCCACTGAGTCGTCGCAGATTTGGTGAACAATGTCCATTCCCTGGGTCACATATCCAAAGCAGGCATACTTTCCATCAAGAGATGGTGCATCCGTATCGACGATGAAGAACTGTGATGAGGCAGAATCCATATCAAGCGAGCGAGCCATCGAAACAGCGCCTACCGTATGCAAGAGGGGATTATCCACTCCGTTTTCAGAAAATTCGCCCTTTATCGTATCCGGACTTCCGCCCGTGCCGTCTCCCGAGGGGTCTCCGCCTTGAATCATAAATCCATCTATGATTCTGTGGAAGGTAAGTCCGTTATAAAATTCTTCGTTTACGAGCTTTAGGAAGTTTTCGACCGAAATCGGCGCAGCAGACGGGTCAAGCTCCATCGTTACAATGCCGTAATCTTTAATCGAAAGTTCAACCACAGGTTTGTCTGAGCTTTGCGCAGGTTCTTCTTCTGTCGGCTCTTCACTTTCGGGAATTTCAGCCACCGGTGCGTCTGTGTTCGTCTCGTTTGGCGTCTCCACTTCAGGGGACGACTCGCTTGGTGCACACGCCACAAATGTCAGCACAAGCAGTGCACACATTGCAATCATAATTATCTTCTTCATTTTTTTCTCCTTAGTCTTGCCGAATTTTCGGCTATAGTTTTTCTTTAAATATTTTATACATAAATATTAAGTTCGTCAAACAAATAATTTGTAAATCATGATGCAAAAATCATCGCATATATCGGCATGGTAATCGCCGAACCCAGCACAGTATAGACAAATCCTTTTGCGGCAAATGTGCTGTCTGAGCCAAACTGCTCGGCTACGATGATGACGAGCACCATACAGGGTAGGGTAAACTGGATAAGCGTAACGTCTGCGATAAAACCCTGAATTCCAAATACGTACATCGCCGCATAGATCACTCCGCAGCTCACAACCAGCCTAATAAACGCCGCGATAAGAGTGTCTTTGTCGGGCTTTAGCTTAGACTTGTCGCACTTAGCTATGACATATCCCGCAACGAGCAGGGAGAGAGGTGATGTTAAATCTGCAAACAGGTCTACGGGAATCATTATTAGCTTCGGGAGTTTCACGTCAACGAGCAATAAAATTATTGCAAGGGCCGCAACCGCAATTAGTGGGTCGAGCATGTTTTTTGCAAACGCACCCAGCGAAAACTTACTTTGCTCCCCGCTAATCCTCGCCGCATCTACCTTTGCAAAGTGATAACATAGTGGATTTATTATGATATATCCGACGACGACCATTATTATCGCATAGGGAAGGCCCTCGCTTCCAAAAAGCGAGCCCACGACGGGAAAACCTATAAACGCCGCATTCGGAAAAGCCGAAATAGAAATAAATCCGCATCTATTTTGTTTTTTTACGCGAAAAATGATTGCTACAAAAAATGATAGTATTACAAGTGCGATTATCGAACAGGCAATCGCCATAGCGAGAACGCCCATCTCCTCTATCATAGAAATATCGACGCTGTTTTGAAATCCCGAAAGCACAGAGCAGGGGATAAATATGCGTACGATAAGCTTGTTTAGGTCTACCTTTGTGGTCTGCGATATTATGTTTTTACTTCCCAGAAAATATCCAATGGCGAGCATCACAAGAATGCCCGCCACCGTTTGCAGTGAATCTATTACCATGGATTAACGTCTCTATTGTTTACAAGCTCCTCATAAAGAGCACGCATAGCATCTTCAAAGTCGTTTACCGTAACACCGATTATGATGTTTATCTCGCTTGAACCCTGGTCTATCATGCGTACATTGATGTTTGAGCGAGCGAGTGCGTTAAACACCTTTGCCGCCATTCCGACGTACTTTACCATTCCCTTTCCGACAACCGCAATAAGCGCAAGGTCTGCCGAAATCTCTATGGAGTCGGGCTCGCATGTGCGATGAATGTCGTCTATTATCTCGCTTAAATTGCCCTGAATCTTGCTGTCTTCGACAACGACACAAAGCGTGTCTATACCCGACGGCATGTGTTCAAACGGAACCGAGTATTTTTCTATCGCCGCGAGAACTTTTCTTCCAAAGCCAAGCTCTGCGTTCATTCCGTTTTTCTCGATTGCGATAACGGTAAAGCCTTTCTTTCCCGCCATTCCCGTTATTCCCGGTTGGATATCTTCGTCTTCAAGCGTGGGGACGATCATCGTTCCTCTGTGTTCGGGCTTGTTTGTGTTGCGTACATTTATGGGAATCGCAGCTTGGAACACGGGGAAGATAGCATCCTCGTGAAGCACTGTCGCGCCCATGTATGAAAGCTCTCTTAGCTCCCTATACGTGATAAAGTCGATAACCTTTGCGTCTTTAACAATTCTCGGGTCTGCCATGAGGAACCCTGAAACATCTGTCCAGTTTTCATACATATCTGCATTCGCAGCAGCAGCTACAATCGCACCCGTTATATCCGAACCGCCTCTTGAAAATGTCTTAATCCTGCCGTCGGGCAAGCTTCCGTAGAATCCGGGAACGACAGCCCTGCCCGCCTTTTTTAGGCGCTCGCTAAGCAAGCTAATCGTCGCCTTTGAATCGTATTTGCCTCTTTTTGTAAAGAAGATAACCTCTGCCGCGTCGATGAATTCGTATCCGAGAAGCTGGGCGATGAGCAGGCCGTTTAGATACTCTCCACGGCTCGCAACGTAATCCTCGCTTTGCCCCGAAAGCACGTCCACATATACTTTTTTCAGGTCGGCTTCGATGTCGTGTGTGAGCGAAAGTTCGTCGCGAATCGAAATATATCTTTCCCTAATTTTGTCAAAAATCTCGTCGTAGTTACCCTTTTTTTGAACTTCTTCATAAAAGGAATACAGCAGGTCGGTGACTTTAATGTCATCGCCAAAGCGCTTGCCCGGTGCAGAGGGAACGACAAACTTTCTGCCCTCGTCAGCCTCGATAATTTCTTTAATTTTTAGAAGCTGCCCTGCGTCCGCAAGCGAACTTCCACCGAATTTTGTCACTATTATACTCATTTTTTCATCCTCAATG
>CAYJIQ010000136.1:0-1106 GCA_964370275.1 uncultured Christensenellaceae bacterium | reverse complement strand
TTTTATTTTTCAAATTTTTCGTTGTATTCTTCCACAAATCCGTCGCCATATTGGTCTGTAAACTGTCCTTCTAAGGACTGTTCGTCTACATACTGCTCATCATCAAACTCGCCTTGCGCATACTGCTCTTCGTATTCACCGGCAGGTTCTATGTAGCCGTCGCTCTGCTCTTCGTAATGTTCCTGCCCGATAACGCCGTTTTCATACTCTTGCTCAGGCTCTGCCGAACCGCTTACAAGCAGTCTACCTTCGATGTAGAAGCGCTTTTCCTCTGCTTCTCCCAAAGAGAAGGTCTTTCTCGGGAGCACTCCGCACTCGACGATAGTTTCAAAGAAGGTGTCTTTGTCTAGCGGACTAAGTTTAAATCCGACGGCATCGTATTGTGAGGAAAGCTTGTTAAACTCCGCATCGCCGTGTATGTAGTCAATCTTTGCTCGCTGATTTTTTGAAATGTACTCGTCTAAAATCGGCTGTAACATTCCAGTGAGCAACGGATGATATGGCGTCGAAATCTCAATTTTACCCATTGTCGCCTTGGTGGCAAAGTAAATTGTATTTTCGCTCGAAGTCGAAAGTGTCCTTCTTGTGTATGTCAGCTTTGCGCCTGCTCCGTTTTCGTTTAGCTTTTCAAGTACATATTGCAGACACTGTGTCGGGTTTGTGTCAAAAAGAACGCGGTGAATCGGCTCAAATGTAAGTCCCGAATCGTATAGGTTTACGATTTCAACAAGTGCGTATCTAAGCGGACTTGAAACCATCTGTTCGTCGCTCATGTCCCTCTTCGCCTCTTCCCAAATCGCCTTTGCGCTCGCAAGCGAATGGTTTCCGTCGCCGACGCTAAAGCGCATCCCGTCCACTGTTTGAAGGTTTTCGATTGCCGATAATGTGTTATATAGGATATTTTCGTCGCTTATCAGCCAACCTGCGACGTTTCCGCCACCCATCATAAGCTCAAAATCATAGACATTTTGGAACTTGGATTTTTCGCGGGCAAGCGGCTCGATAACCGTTTCATTTGGATCGTTTATCAGCAGTATTATATGTGGAAGCTCAATCTCGGCCCCACGTCTAATCTCCATTCTCGGAGGAATTCTGTCAAGCACCCT
>CAYJIQ010000135.1:0-5996 GCA_964370275.1 uncultured Christensenellaceae bacterium | reverse complement strand
TACGAGAGACCAGCTTAAAGTCTGGGTAGATTGGGCAAACAAAGAAGGCGTTGTCATCCTCTTTGACGGAGCATACGAACACTTCATCACAGAAGCGGACGTTCCGCACAGCATTTATGAGATTGAAGGCGCAAAGGAATGTGCAATCGAGTTTAGAAGTTTTTCAAAGACTGCGGGATTCACGGGAGTGCGTGCGGCATACACCGTCGTTCCCAAGGAACTTATGGGACTTAGCGCATCGGGCGAAAAAATCTCGCTTAACTCACTTTGGAACAGAAGACACACCACGAAGTTCAACGGAGTTTCATACATGGTGCAAAGAGCGGCTCAGGCTGTATATTCACCGGAGGGCAAGGCACAGATAAAAGAAGTTATCGACGGCTACCTAAACAACGCGAAGATAATCCTCGCAGGTTTGAAACAGGCGGGAATCAGCGCATACGGCGGAGTGAACTCGCCCTACGTTTGGCTGAAAACTCCTTCGGGACTTTCCTCATGGGATTTCTTTGACAAGCTATTAAACGAAGTGGGCGTAGTCGGAACTCCCGGCGCCGGCTTTGGCGTTGCGGGCGAAGGGTATTTCAGACTGACTGCGTTTAACACAGAGGAAAATACTAAGCGAGCTATTGAGAGGATTACAAAGGGTCTGTAATAAGATATTAAGGGACTCTCTCAGGTGGTAAATTTCGCCCGCACCACACACCCTCGGGGTTAAAAGAGATGCAGGAGTGGCGACGCCTGCGGGAGAGTCTCTTTTTTAAACTTTATACTCAATAATCTGCATACGGTGGACATTTGCCTTCAGTCTATCCTTCTTGAAATGGGAGATATTGATGAATAATGCACAGCCTTGCGATAATCAGAGTTTTTCAAGGCGATATCGAGAGCAGGAAGATGTCAGACATTAAGCATGACAAAAGAAGAGCTTTGGGAAGACATTGGCAAAAAAGTCGATGAAATTTACAGATTTAAGGAAGAACTACAAAAGAAAAGTGAAGCTTTTCAACATTAACTCTTAACTCTAACTTATTAAAAAAGGGGTGATTTTACATGGTGCTTTTAGACGAATACAAAGCACAGCTACAGGACGTAGCGAAAATGTTAAAAGAGGCAGGCGATTCACTTTGACCCGGCTAAATTGCAGGGCGAGCTTGATGAGCTGAAAAAGGAACTCGAAGATCCGTCTATTTGGGAAAATCCCGACAAGGCGAACAAGATAAACAGAAAGATAAAACCGCTCGAGATGACACTAGATGCATTTTCGCGGATGAAAAGCCACATGGAAGACGTGGAAACGCTGATATTGATGGCTGAGGAGGAGAGCGACGAAGAGCTTGCCCAAGAGGTCAAACAAGAGCTTGAAACGCTCACAGCCGAGGCGGAAGAATTTAGACTTTCGACGCTTCTAAACGGCAAATACGACCACAACAGCGCAATTTTGTCCCTTCATGCAGGAGCCGGCGGAACAGAAGCGCAAGATTGGACGCAGATGCTCTACCGAATGTACACCAGATGGGCGGAAAAGCACGGCTACACCCTAAAAGTGCTCGACTACCTAGACGGCGACGAAGCGGGGATAAAGAGCGTTACCTTTGCTTGCGAAGGAGTAAACGCATATGGATATCTAAAGGCAGAAAAGGGCGTGCACAGACTTGTGCGCATATCGCCGTTTGATTCCTCGGCGAGAAGGCATACTTCCTTTGCCTCGCTCGACGTTATGCCCGAAATCGTGGACGACGACGAGGACATCGCAATCGCAGCAGACGAAATGCGTGTGGATACATACAGAGCTTCTGGTGCAGGCGGGCAGCACGTCAACAAAACCGAATCTGCTGTGCGTATAACGCATCTGCCGACGGGAATTGTTGTCCAGTGCCAAAGCGAACGCTCGCAGATTCAAAACCGCGAAACTTGTATGAGCATGTTAAAGTCAAAGCTAATCGAAAAGCGCGAAAGCGAGAGGATGGCAGAGATTGCAGACATCAAAGGTGATATGAAAAAAATTGAGTGGGGAAGCCAGATCCGCTCATACGTTTTTCACCCTTACAACCTCGTTAAAGACCACAGAACGGGCGCGGAGATGGGCAACACGGCGGCGGTTATGGACGGAAACATCGACCTGTTTATAAACCAATACCTTATAATGAGTTAGTAAGTTTGACCGGTAAAAAAAGAGACACTTCCCAAAGATTAACGGAAGTGTCTCATGTTTTTTTGAAGTTTTATTTTCTCAGACCTAATCTTGCGATAAGCGCTCTGTATCTCTCGATATCTTTTGACTTTAGGTATGCGAGAAGACCTTTTCTGTGACCAACCATTTTGAGAAGACCACGTCTTGAGTGGAAATCCTTGTGGTGTGTCTTAAAGTGCTGGTTCAAGTGGTTGATTCTTGCCGTTAAAAGGGCAATCTGAACTTCGGGGGATCCTGTATCGCCCTCGTGTGTGGCGTACTCTGCAATAATAGCGTTCTTGTCAATTTTTTCCATGTCTTTATAGACCTCCATAGATTTTAAACCCCGTAAACAGAGTGGTGCGTCCAGGTGTCGCAGGACTCAGTAAACGGTTTTACAAAGTCAAGTCTACCACGTCGCCCGCCTTTTGTAAAGCTTTTTTTACGTGAATTTTATCCATCTCGAGCTGAGCCGTAAGCCCGCTTAGCCCTGAAAACTTTATCTCATCCCTAACCCTTGCTATAAAGTGGATACGCACAAACATTCCGTATATGTTTGCGTCGAAGTCGAATATGTGCGTCTCAATATTTATCTCGCTTCCTTCCTCGATCGTCGGCCGTGCGCCGATGTTGCACATTGCGGGGTAAAGGTCGCTTCCCAGTTGTAGGTATACGGCGTAAACTCCCGTCTTTGCTATAATCTTCCCTTTTGGCGTGTTTATATTCACAGTCGGAAAGTTTATCGTCCTGCCTATGCGCTTTCCCGTTACAACCTCTCCCGAGACAACATAGGGTCTGCCCATAAGTTCCCTTGCGAGGGCGACGTTTGCGTCCTTTACGGCGGTTCTTATCCTCGTGCTCGAAATTCGCTTTCCCTGCAATCTGATCTCTTCTTGCACGATCACCCGCACTCCATATCTGTTTGCGTATGAGAGCAACAACTCGCTGTTGCCCTTTGCACCTGCGCCAAACCTGTAGTTAAATCCGCATACGACGACCTTTGCGCGCAAGTCTTCAAAGAGATAGCGTAAAAACTCCTCAGGATGTGTGTGCGCAACCTCAGAGTCAAACTCCTTTAGTACCGCCATGTCTACGCCCGTCTTCGCCAAAACATTTTGCTTTTCTTCGGGAGTGAGCAAAACTTTAAACTCCGAATCAAAGTAAGCTCTTGGTGCGTTTGAAAATGTGCACACGCAAGTTTTAAGCGAACCAGCGTTTTTTTGCATGTTCTCGATTATTTTTAGGTGCGCCAAGTGAACGCCGTCGAAAGTTCCAAGGGCGACTGCCGTGTCAACACTAGATTTTTCATATTTATAAAGCGTTTTCATGCGCAATTTCCTATTTGAGCAGTGTGGTAAGCTTCAGCGTTCCCGCAGTCACCTCGCCGATTCCGTAAAAAACTCCGTCGCAGTAGACTCTGTAGCTCGCGTCCGCCTTGTCCGTCGATATTTTCACGCCATTGTCAAGCTTAAACTTGAGGCTTTCTTCCACCTCAAAACTTTGCAGGTCACATAGAACTTCTTCGGGGGGTAAAATAAACGAAAAATCCTCATTTTCAGCCATCGCTTCAATCTCGTCCATCGTATATGAATCGCCGATGTCAAGCCCGCCCGAACTCGTCCTACATAAAAAACCCATGTGCGCAACCTCGCCTAAACTGCTAGCGATGTCTGCGATAAGCGTCCTTATGTATGTTCCTTTTGAGCAGGAGACGCTAAAAAGATGTTCGTTTTCACCTTCAAAGCTCAGGTATTTTATGTCGTATATATTGACGACACGGCTTTTTATATTTACTTCCTCGCCGGCAAGAGTCCGCTTATATGCGGGTTTTCCACCGATTTTTACAGCGGAATAGGCAGGCGGAATTTGGCTTATCTCGCCGGTAAATCCGCTCATTACTCGCTCAAAGTCCCCTGCCGAAACATCGCAGGGTTTTTGCAGGGTAATCTGTCCGTGAGAGTCTAGCGTGTCCGTCGAGGTGCCAAACTTTGCAAGCGCGGTGTAGCTTTTTGCCCGACTCATCAAAATATCGCTCAGGCGTGTGCTTTTGCCTGCGCATATCGGAAGCACTCCACCCGCACCCGGGTCGAGAGTTCCGGTATGACCGACTTTTTTTTGGCCGAGCATCCTGCGGATAAACCCGACCGCACTTCCCGAACTCATCCCCGGTGGCTTTAAAAAGTTTATAACTCCGTTTTTTTCCATATATTTTTAGACGTTAAACCTAAACAGCACGACGTCTCCGTCTTCGATGACATATTCCTTGCCCTCTTGGCGAACGAGTCCCTTTTCCTTTGCTGCGACCATGTCGCCGTCCATCTCTGTTAGCTTGTCAAATGCGATTACCTCGGCACGGATGAAGCCACGCTCAAAGTCGGTGTGAATCTTACCCGCCGCCTGAGGTGCTTTTGTGCCCTTTTCGATAGTCCACGCGCGAACTTCCTTTGGTCCGGCTGTTAGGTAGCTTATCAGCCCGAGCAGTGAGTATGAAGCGGTGATGAGCTTTGAAAGTCCGCTCTGCCCGATTCCCAGCTCTTCGATAAACAGTTCCTTTTCTTCGTCATCGAGCGAGGAAAGCTCCTCTTCGACCTTTGCGCTCACCACGAGCGAAGCTGCGTTTTGCGACTTTGCAAACTCGGCTAATTTATCGTACAGCGGAATGTCCCCGCCGATATCGTCCTCGCTTATGTTGCCGACGTATATAACGGGCTTAGAGGTCAGCAAAAACAGGTTGTTTACAAAATCGACCTCCTCCTTTTCAAACTCAAGCGCACGTGCAGGTTTTCCGGACTCTAGTGCCTCTTGTAGCTTTTTAAGGATTGCGTGCTCCTCTTTTATCTTAGCGTCGCCCGTTTTGAGCATCTTCTCTGTTCTTTGCAGACGCTTTGAAACGGTGTCCATGTCGGCAAAGATAAGCTCGAAGTTTATCGTCTCTGTGTCCCTTACAGGGTCTACATCGCCGTCAACGTGCGTGATATTTTCGTCTTCAAAACAGCGAACGACGTGGACGATTGCGTCCACCTCTCTGATATGGGAAAGGAACTGGTTTCCGAGACCTTCTCCCTTGCTTGCCCCTTTAACAAGTCCTGCAATGTCCACAAATTCTATGGTCGCCGGCGTAAATTTTTCGGGATTGTGAATGTTTGCAAGGTAATCCATGCGCTCATCGGGAACGCTAACCCTGCCCACGTTTGGCTCTATCGTACAAAACGGATAATTTGCGCTTTGCGCACCCGCCTGTGTCAACGCATTAAAAAGCGTACTTTTGCCGACATTTGGCAAACCTACTACTCCAAGTTTCATCTAATTCCTCCTATATTTTAGGCAAAAACCGGCATGTTTAACCGACAATTGCCGATACGATGGCTTTTCCCATCTCCTTTGTTCCGACAGGATTTCCCGTTGTGCAGATGTCTCTTGTCGCAAGTCCCGACTTAATTACGGTCTGTATTGCATCCTCGATTACCTTTGCCTGAGCTTCAAGTCCGAGCGAATGTCTTAGCATCATCGCCACACACGAGATCATCGCTATGGGGTTTGCTATGTCCTTGCCCGCAATATCCGGTGCTGAACCGCCGGCAGGCTCGTATAAGCCAAAAGTTCCCTCTGCAAGCGATGCGGAAGGCAACATTCCGAGCGAACCTGTAAGCACAGAAGCTTCGTCTGAGAGTATGTCGCCAAACATATTTTCGGTCACAATAACGTCAAATGCACCCGGGTTTGAAATTAGCTGCATTGCGGCGTTGTCGACGTACATGTCGCTAAGCTCAACCTGCGGATACTCCGCTGCGAGGTTGTGCGCCGTCTCTCTCCAAAGCTTAGAGGT
>CAYJIQ010000134.1:0-6014 GCA_964370275.1 uncultured Christensenellaceae bacterium | reverse complement strand
GATTTACCCCGATGGGTACGATTTTTTAGATGCTGTTTGCAGAATCTGATATTATGTGTTATAATTGCTGTAACCGCCATTTTTTGGCGTAACTGAGGACGGAGAAAGATATGGCTAAGCCGTTAGTAGCAATAGTGGGCAGACCTAATGTCGGAAAATCCACTTTTTTTAACAGAATTACAAAGAAAAGAACTGCAATTGTAGAGGACACACCGGGTGTGACTCGCGACCGCATTTTTGAGGATGCAGAGTGGCTCAACTACTCGTTTACACTGGTTGACACGGGAGGAATCGAGCCCGTTTCAGAGGATATTATTTTAAAACAGATGAAGGCGCAGGCTGAACTTGCTATAGATGCCGCGGATGTCATCTTGTTTATGGTGGACGCAAAGCAGGGCGTAGTTCCCGAGGATTACGAAGTTGCAGATATGCTCAGGCGGTCAACGAAACCTATTATTGTCACGGTAAACAAGGTTGAAACGAAGACGGACGAGGAAATGGTCTTTGATTTTTACTCGCTGGGAATTGGGGAAATTTGCTCTATTTCTGCGGCACAAAGTCTTGGGCTTGGAGACCTTCTTGACGAAGTTTGCAAACATTTTGACGCAGTTGAGTCGGACGAAGAGGAGGAGGCACTTTGTATTTCGCTCGTCGGAAAGCCGAATGCAGGAAAATCTTCGCTTGCCAATAAGATCTTAGGAGAAGAACGTAGCATCGTGAGCGATGTGCCGGGGACGACAAGGGACGCAATAGACACCAGATTTTCAAGGGGAGATAAGGAGTATATAATCGTCGATACTGCGGGAATGCGCAAAAAAGCGAGGATTGAAGACAAGACTATTGAGAGATATAGCGTAATTCGCGCACTTGCTTCGGTCAGAAGAAGCGATGTATGTATTGTGCTTATCGACGCAACAGAGGGAATAAGTGAGCAGGATGTAAAGGTTGCAGGATATGTAAACCAAGAAGGAAAGGCCGCAATCATTGCAGTAAACAAATGGGATGCGGTAGAAAAAGATACCTTTACCATAGAAGAATACAATAAAAAGATTTCTGCGGATCTCGCGTTTATGCCCTATGCGCCGAAGATTTATATCTCTGCACTTACAGGTCAACGTGTAGAAAAACTTCTTGCGCTTGCCGATCATGTTGAGGCAAATGCAAAGCGTAGGATTCCGACAGGTCTGCTTAATGACTGTATTCGTGATGCAATTGCAGCAAACTCACCTCCGTCAGACAAAGGCAGAAGGCTTAAAATTTACTATGCAACACAAGTATCTACGAAGCCTCCAACATTTGTGTTGTTTGTAAACGATAGCAATATTATGCACTTTTCATATGAGAGATATCTTGAAAATTTCCTGCGAAAGTCTTTTGATTTTTCGGGAACTCCGATAAGAATATTTATCAGAGACAAGAATGAAGACAAAGATTAGAGGGTGAAATGGATACTATTATTACTTTGATTTATATTGCGTGCGGTATAGGTGGATACCTCATTGGGAGCATATCACCTGCGCTAATTATTTCAAACAGCATTGCAAAAAAAGACATTCGAAAGTACGGAAGCGGAAATGCCGGGACGACAAACATGATGCGCACATTTGGGTGGAAACTCGGAGTGTTAACTTTTTTGCTCGATGTTATAAAGGGAATAGTTGTCGTAGTGCTAGCGAGACATTTTGGAGGATCGGTCGGCGGTATGATCGCTACTTTGTGCGTAATTGCAGGTAATAATTGGCCGATTTATTACGGATTTAAAGGCGGAAAGGGAATTGCCGCAACTGTGGGTGTGCTTTTTGTTTGGCAGCCGGCAGTAACCGGAGTATTGCTTGCGGTGCTTATCGGCTTAATAATAATAACAAGGATAGTATCCATAAGTTCGCTTATAGGTACGGTTTTGTCTGCTATTGCGACATTTGTATTTTACCCCGGAGAAATATACCACCAGATTGCAATTTGTGCACTATGTCTGTTTTCCATATATGGACACAGAGAAAATATCGCAAGGCTTATTAAGGGCAAGGAGAACAAACTAAACTTTTCTAAAAAAGCACCGCTTGAGCCGGAACGTAGCAAAAAATAGACTTTAGGACGCCTTAAAAAGGAGCTTTACATGCAAAACCTTATAGTCATAGATGCAAATAGCCTAATACATCGCGCGTTTTACGCACTTCCTTTGATGAGAACGAAGGAAGGTGCATACACGAATGCTGTGTATGGCTTTTTTACTATGTTTTTTTCTGTAATCGATCAATACAAACCTTCTTATGTTGCGGTTGCCTTTGATAGAAAAGAAAAGACATTCAGACACGAGAACTTTACGGAGTATAAGGCAGGAAGAAAGCCGACTCCGAGAGAACTCGGCGGACAGTTCGACATGCTAAAAAATGCGCTGGAGGAACTTTCTATAACCGTAGTATCAAAAGCCGGTTATGAAGCAGATGACTTTCTGGGTGCTCTTTCAAAACAGGCGGAAAGCATGGATATTCATAGCTATCTTGTTACAGGAGACAGAGACGCGCTTCAGCTTATTTCAGATAAAACTACGGTTCTTCTGACAAAAAAAGGTGTTAGCGACCTCGGTGTTATGGACGAAGCCGCACTGTTTGAAAAGTATGGGATTAAACCTTCGCAGATTATCGATATGAAAGGGCTAATGGGGGATTCTTCGGATAATATCCCTGGAGTTCCAGGGGTCGGAGAAAAGACCGCATTAAAACTATTGGCACAGTATCCGACAATTGATCAAATTTATGAAAATATTGAGCAACTTCCAAAAAACAAAATGAGGGAAAAGCTCGAAGCCAACAAGGAGCTTGCTTTTTTATCATATGACCTTGCAACGATTTGCAGGGATATTCCCGATGTGAAAAATGTGGACGAGATGAATTTTTCTGGTATAGACGACGAAAAGCTGATGAAGGTATTTACAAAACTTGAGTTTTCGACACTGCTAAAGCGCAGAGGACTTTCGGGAATGCCCGAGATAAAAAGCGAATGTATAGAACTTTCGGGAACAGAGGATTTGCGCGAAATTGTATCCACGATGACACAAGGTGCCATCATGATTGATGAGAGCGAATTTTACATTGCAAAGGACAGCTCAAAGGAATGGCATGCGGTTTTTACATACGATTTGTTTGGCGGTGTTTTTGGGTTTGAAGAATGCATAGAGATTGTAAAGCCGCTTTTTGAAGTAGAAGACATAGTCGTATACAACAAAAAAGAGTTAGAGAAGCTCGTTGGGAGGATTAACGAAAAGGCACATGACATAATGCTGGGCGCATGGGTGTTAAATCCGACAGCGAGAAACATCTCACTGCAAAAACTCGCAGAACAGGTTGGGTGCACGGGTGTAGCATGCTCGATGATTGAGATTGCAAAGTTGCAAAAATCAAAGATAGAGCAGCATGAACTAACCGGAATTTACTGCGACATGGAACTTCCTCTCGTTCACGTTTTGCGTGACATGGAGACGCAAGGTGTGCGCATAGACAAAGAAGAGCTAAAAATTCTTGGCGAAAAATACTCAGCGAAAATTTCGAAACTCAGTGAGGAGATATATGAACTTTGCGGAGGTGAGTTTAACATTTCCTCACCGCAACAGCTCGGAGTCATGCTCTTTGAAAAGATGAATCTTCCTGTAATAAAAAAGACTAAGACAGGATACTCTACGGACGTTGAGGTGCTTGAAAAGCTAGCTGAAGATTTTCCCGAGATAGAGAAGATAATCGAGTACAGGCAGTTTGTAAAGCTAAAAAGCACATACATCGAGGGGCTTGACAAGTGTTCTGTCAATTCAAAGATACACACTACGTTTCAACAGACGGCGACTGCGACGGGAAGGCTTTCAAGTACCGAGCCGAATTTGCAAAACATTCCGATAAGGAGCGAGATTTCAAGCGAAATACGCAGGGCTTTTTTGCCTGAGATGGACATGTTTGTGACGGCGGATTATTCTCAGATTGAGCTACGCGTGTTAGCACACATTTCCGGGGATGATCACATGATAGACGCATTTTTACGAGACGAAGATATTCACACAAGAACTGCGAGCGAGGTGTTTCATGTTGCGCAAAGTGAAGTGACATCGACGATGAGAAGCAGTGCTAAGGCGGTAAATTTCGGCATAGTATACGGAATAAGTGACTTTGGACTTGCGCGCCAGCTCGGGATATCAAGAAAGCGTGCGGGAGAGTTTATAAGTAATTACCTAGCTCAGTTTACAGGAGTTGCAAGCTATATGAAGGATATCGTGGAACAGGCAAAACACGATGGCTTTGTAAAGACGCTTTTTGGAAGAGTGAGGTATATTGATGAACTTTCTTCTTCAAACTTCAACACTCGATCTTTTGGCGAAAGAGCTGCCATGAATACGCCAATTCAGGGGACTGCGGCGGATATAATGAAGGTAGCTATGATAGATGTTCACAAAAAATTAAAGGGTATGAAGTCTAAACTTGTGTTGCAAGTGCACGATGAATTAATAGTAGATGTATTTGAGCCGGAAGCACAGGATGTAAAACAGATATTAATGACGGGCATGGAAAATGCAATGAAAATGAAAGTACCGCTCAAAGTTAATGTTGCGAGCGGAAAAAATTGGGCGGAGGCAAAGTAATGATTATTGGAGTTACCGGTGGAATAGGATGCGGAAAATCGACTGCGTGTAAAATTTTGGCGGAAAAGGACTTTAGGGTTATCGATGTGGACAGCGTTGCAAGGCAGATGTTGGATAAGGGCGGAATTTGCTATGACGAGGTAAAAAGTGCGTTTGCTTGTCTTACTCAAGAGGGAGAGATAGACAGAAGAGCACTTGCTAATATCGTGTTTAACGACGAAGTTGCACTTAAAAAACTAAACTCCATTGTTCATCCAAAGGTTCATGCGAAAATGGCACAGATACTTGGCGATGTCAAAGGAGATGCAGTAATTGACTGTGCATTGCTTATTGAATCCGGCTATGTCGCGATGTGTGACAAGGTGATTTTACTAAAGGCGAATAAAAAGCTTAGAGCAAGCAGAATAGCTGAAAGAAACTGCATCACCAAAAAGGAAGCGATTGCAAGAATTGAAGCTCAAAATAAAGACGACTTCAGAAAGCCGTTTGCGGATATTGTTATAACGAGCGATGGAAGTGAGGAGGAGCTCAGGGAGAAAATTTTCTGTATTTTGGAGGAGATTAGATGAGCGGACGCTCTAAAAAATATATGTGGCTCTTTATTGTTGTGACCGGTGTAATAATTTTGGCCGCTGTCGGATATGCCTTCGTGCTGTATAGTTATCCGCTAAATTACGAGGATATACTTGTTGAACAGTCAGAGCATTATGGGCTTGATCCTTATTTTGTTGCGGCGATAATAAGAAACGAGAGCAGGTTTAACAGAAATGCAGAATCTGAACTGGGAGCAACAGGCCTTATGCAGATAATGCCGGAGACCGGCGAATGGATAGCGGATCATTTAGACATGGATGACTATTCTGAGACTAAACTAACCGATGCCGAAGTAAATATTACTATGGGAACTTGGTATCTTGACTATCTAATGGATTTATTTGGCCAAAATCACGAGACAGTTGCAGCAGCTTATTTTGCCGGTCAAGGGCAAGTGCTCGGCTGGCTTGAAGACCCCGCCTATTCTTCTGACGGATCTACACTTGACTACATTCCTTTTGAAGGCACACGTGAATATGTGGAAAGGATGAACAGCTCTTATGACTTTTACAAGACGTTTTATAACATCGGCTAAGTTAGCGGTTGTGCTGGTGATGGTGCTCGCTTTTGTGATTTCGTGTGCGCCGGAGCCCGAAGTTCCTGTAGGACAAGCTCCGCTTGTAAACTTAGACCCCGAAACATCCTCAGAACAAAGTGAATCTACACCTACTACAGGAGGGGATGTTTACGTCTCTATTCCCAATAATCCAACCACATTTCATCCTCTGGGAATAAGCGACGAGGATATGTTTAACCTGTGTTCAATGATATTTGAGCCCGCAATAAGAACACAAAG
>CAYJIQ010000133.1:0-6071 GCA_964370275.1 uncultured Christensenellaceae bacterium | reverse complement strand
ATCCGAAGACGTCAATCTTTCGACTGCGGCATACACGCAGGTTTCACTGAGAAGCATCGAACCTAAAATAGACTGCTCCGCCTCAAGTGAGTTGGGTGGTGTTCTGGGCGTCACTTCTTCACCTCTATTTTACAACTTTAATAGTTACTTCCGCTGTGATTTCCGGGTATAGCTTCAAAGTTACGGGGTATTCGCCAAGCTCTTTGATGTTGTCTTTTAGGACAATTTTGCGCTTGTCTACGTCGATTCCCTGCTCCTTTAAGCCCGAGGCGATTTCGGCCGAGGTAATCGAGCCAAAAAGTCTCGTTCCATCTCCGCATTTGCCCTTGATTTCAATAACCTTTGAACTTATTTCCTTTGAAAGAGCAAGTGCCGCTTCCCTTTCAACCTGTTTTTTATGTATTGCAGCCGCTTTAGTTTGGGTTACGGCGTTCATATTAGAAGAAGTCGCCTCTTTGGCAAGGCCCTTTGGAAAAAGAAAATTGCGTGCGTAGCCGTCGTTTACGTTTACGATATCTCCGCTTTTGCCCTTTCCTTTAACGTCTTCAATAAGTATAACTTTCATAGTAAATTACCTCCACATATTATTTCTACATTGTATCACAAAATATTCAACAATACAATGAAAGAAATAGCCGCCTGCTAAGGGGGAAGTCACAGACAACATTGAAAAAAAAGCATAATTGGTGTAATATAAAATAGAATAATATACTATAAGAGGTTTAATATGGTTGCACTTGTAACAGGAGTTGGCGGAGAGATCGGCAGGCACATAGCATACGAACTGGGAAAGAAAATGGCGATCGGATTTAGCTACTGCGGTTCGGATCACCTTGAAATAGAAAAAGACCTAAAAGAGCGGGGGATTTACTCAAAAGGATTTCATGTTGATTTTAGGAAAAAAGATTACGGAAGAGAGTTTGTGCGCAGTGCGATTGAGCATTTTTCAAGAGTTGACGTGCTGATAAACAACGCGGGTATTGCACATACGGAAATGTTTAGCGAAACTAACGGAGAAAAGTGGCAAGAAATTTTTGACATAAATGTACGCTCGGCGTATGAATGCTCGCAGGAGGCGCTTGGCAATATGCTCGAGCGAAAGTCGGGCGCGATTGTCAATGTGTCGTCCGTCTGGGGTGTGGTCGGTGCAAGTATGGAAGTAGCGTACAGCTCTTCAAAGTCGGCAATGATCGGGTTTACACGTGCGCTTGCCAGAGAAGTAGCGATATCAAATGTGCGCGTGAATTGCGTTGCGCCGGGGTTTATAGATACAAGGATGAATGCCAATTTAAGCGAAGAAGAAAAGCAAGCGTTTACCTGTGAAATACCGCTTGGAAGGGCGGGCAAGCCTGAGGAAATCGCAAAGGCGGTGGCGTTTTTAGCATCCGAAGATTCGTCATACATTACAGGACAGGTGCTCTGCGCAGATGGGGGTCTTTTATGAGCCTAACGATTGTAAAAAGTGAGGACAACCTCGCTATAGATGAATATTTCTTCAGGCTTGCACGCAGGGCGATAGAGAGCACAAAACAGTCCATCGCAATAATACCCTCCCAAGCATCATTTTCGACAGAGCGAAGAATTCTTGAAATGTGCGAGGGTATAATGTCACTCGTCGTGATGAGCATGGAGAAATTGGCGCACAACATCATGGACAAGACGGGCGGCCGTGCGCTTGCTAAGATGGACGGCGTGAGCGTCGCAATGCTCGTAAAACAGTCAATGATAAAAAACAAAACGCAACTTTCTTTTAGCGAGGGAACGGATCCTGAATTGCATGTAAAAATAGCCTCGCTGATAATGGCGCTAAAGGCAGAGGGGATTAGCCCGGGTGAACTTTTAGCGACAAAAGCAGAGGGTTCGCTTGGCAAGAAAGTTAAGGACATTGCACTTATTTACTCGGATATTTCGCAGTGCAGTGCGATGGACGGAGCGGACGTGCTTAAATTTGCATCGGGAAAAATAGCAGAATCGCCTTGGCTTTTTGGCTCAAACATAATGGTGTTTGGGTTTGACGTGCTTACAAAAGCTCAGGCAGACATAGTGCGGGAACTTTCGTTGGTGGCGAACGTCGTGTGTGGATTCTGCACTTTGGGTGAGGGCAAAAATGCATGCGAAAAGCTAAAAAAGATGTGCGGCGGAGCGGACGAGAGGCAAATAAAGCCATCGTCCGGGAGAAACGTTGAAGTTGATCACATATTTAAAAACTACGCAGAAAATTATGCGGAGAAATTTGAATCTACTCCGAATGATGTAGCCGTGCACCGCTGTAGCGACGAGAGAAACGAAGTGCGCACAGTTGCTGCTCGAATACTCGAGCTTCACTGCAAATACGGAGTGAACATGTCGGACATGGCTGTCGTTTGTGCACAACCAAAAATGTATTCCCCATACATTGCAGACGTTTTTGACAGGTGCAAAATTCCGTATTTTCTTGAAGGGAAGCGGAAATTAATGCAAAGTCCGCTCGGTGTGTTTATAAGTTCCGCACTCGGGCTTTGCGTGCGTGCAAACAAAAGCGACCTGCTTGCGCACATAGGTACAAACCTAACGCACGTAAATCACGAGAGCAACCAGCTTATATATGCTGTAATCAAAACCCGAGGGCTAAAGCCAGGGCAGTTACTAAAGCCGCTTGGAAAAAGGCACGAGGATTTTGAGCCAATAAGGAGCGCAGCGTTTGACGACATTGCAAAATTTATTTCCGAGATGAAAAGTTCAAGCGACAAAGTTTCGGTGCTTTTGGAGTACATCAAAAATATGCAGGTAAGGGAAAAGCTTGAAGCATATGCACAAAGACTTGAAACTGCAGACCTGCAAAGCCAAGCGAGGTTCGTACTTCAGCTTGCAGACAAGTTTGAAGAGCTGGCGCTAAATTCCAAGCAATTCATAAAAAATCCTGACATAAAGACATTTAAGCAGGTGATCGAAGCGGGAATGCAGAGTGTGGAGATAGCAGTCGTCCCACAGAGGACGGACGAAGTTACGGTTGGAGATTTAACGCACTCGATAATTCCTCGCAAAAAGGCAATGTTTATCATAGGAGTAAACTACGGTGTGTTGCCCGCGCCGCTCAGCCCTGATGCGCTTTTGGGCGAAAAGGAAACTGCCGAACTAAAAAAACAATATCCATCATTTCCCTCTAAACTCGCCATGGAAGACCAGAAGGGCTATATAATACGGGCGTTGACCTGCTCTGAAAAAATAACGCTGACGTATAACGAAAAAATCCCGCCTTCGCATGTGGTAGCGAGGATAAAATCTCTTTTTCCCGAGCTCGCGGAACTTGGGCAGAGAAGTCCGCAAAACATAAGAGGCGGGCTTGCAGCAGTCGCAAAGGAACTTTCGAGCCTGAAGGAAGGCGGGAGTACGGTGCTTTTGCCTTCATATCTGAGCGACAAACGGACTCATGATTTGTTAGCGTCGCTGTTAAAACACGTTGAGGCAGAAAACACAGCAAAACAGCTCTCAAAATCCACTGCTCGCGAGCTATACGGAACTTTGCACTCGGGGGTTTCGAGGATAGAGAACAGATATTCATGCCCATACAAACACTTTCTTGACTATGGCATAAGGCCTTGGGAGCCTACAGAATACGAAGAAAACGCTGCAAGCGCCGGGACATACGTTCATTCGCTGATCGACGGTTTTTCAAAGCGTGTCGGGGAGACAGATTGGAAGAATTTTACAGATGATGCGCTAAAAGGCATTGTCGATGAATCGGCACAGGAGATATATGAAACGCACAACGACGGGATTTTCACAGAAGACGCGAGGGCGGATTTTACAGAAAAGAGACTAAGAAAAGAGGTCTATTTTGCAACGCGTGCGCTGAGAGATCAGTTAAAGGGCACGGAGGTGAATTTTGTCGCAAGTGAAAAAAGCTTTGGATTTAACGGGGAGTTGACGTTTGACACAAGGCTCGGAACGCTAAAGCTTCGAGGAAAGATAGACCGAATCGACGTCGTGAAATCGGGAGATGAGACTTTTGTTCGGGTCGTTGACTATAAGACGGGCGCAAAGACATTTTCGCTTTCTGAACTATACTACGGTCTTAACCTACAGCTCATGGTCTACCTCCTTGCTGTGCGCAATATGTACCGCAAAAAAAAGCTCGAGGTCGTTCCCTCGGGTGGATATTATTTCGGGATAAAGCTACCTATTATTGAGTATGGAGGGGATGAGCAGAGCAGGCTTGAAGAATTTGAGATGAGCGGCTTTGTCTTAAAGGATGAATCACTCATTGAAAAACTTACGCCCGAGAGCGGAACTGCCGTTTCGGGAATGTCGATTAAGATGTTAAAGGATGGAAGCGTGCGCGGAAATGCGTACACGCGCGAGGAGATTAAAACTCTACTCGAATTTACAGAAAAATTAATTGCAAACGCCGTCGAAGATATCTACGACGGCGATGTGTGCATAAACCCCAACCCCAACGGCAAGTACCTTCCCTGCAAATACTGCGCTTATGGCAGCGTTTGCAGGTTTGACAAGGAAGTGCAAAAGGAATGCAAGGTTATTAATATTGATAGTTTTAAACCGCTAAACGCTGAATAGTATGTCGCCGTATGTCGGGAACGGCCAGTAGCTTCTTGCGGTTATGCGCTCGAGGTCGTCGCCGTAGATTCTCAGTTCATCCATCAGCTTAACGACGATTTCGCGGCAGAATACCGTCGATTTACCAAGATCTTGTTCCTCGAGTTGCTTTAATTTTTGCACTGTTTCGTCGAGGTTTTGTGCCGTTTTCATGGCTTTTGCGCTCAGTTTGCCGATTTTGTCCGCCGTCTGCGTCTCGTAGTCGCAGTTTATGCCGAGCTGTTTTTTAGCAAGAGCGGTGTCGGTCAGGTGCTTTGAGTATGCACTTGTGGCGGGCAAGATGCTCTTTCTTGACATCTCAATCATGGTGAGAGCTTCTATAGATGTAACCTTGCAGTAGTTTTCCATGAGAATTTCCATTCTCGTGCGCACTTCTGTTTCGGAGAAGACGCCGTGTCTTTCAAACATATCTATGTTCTTTTGAGCAACGTAGTGCGGAAGAGCCTCTGCCGCCGATTGAAGGTTCAAAAGACCTCGAGCTTTAGCTTCCTGTACCCACTCGTCGGAGTAGTTATTTCCGTTAAAGATAATACGCTTGTGGTTGATAATCGTCTTCTTGATGAGTTCTTGGAGTGCGGCGGTGAAGTTCTCTGCACCTTCGAGCTCGGTCGCAAATTTATCAAGAATATCTGCTACAGACGTGTTTATCATGATATTGGGGCCTGCAATTGAAAGCGAAGAACCGGGCATTCTGAACTCGAACTTATTGCCTGTAAACGCAAAGGGCGAGGTTCTGTTTCTATCCGAAGTGTCCTTTAGGAAGTGGGGGAGCATGACAACGCCCGTCTCCATAGTTTGAGCTTCTGGGTTGCCGTATTTTGCACCCTTTTCAAGCGCATCAATAACCGCCATTAAGTCGTCGCCAAGGAACATGGAGATTATCGCAGGAGGAGCTTCGTTTGCACCAAGCCTGTGGTCGTTGCCCGCCGTTGCGACAGAAAGCCTTAAAAGATCTTGATATTCATCCACAGCTCTTATTACTGCGCATAGGAAAAGCAAAAATTGCAGGTTGTCGTGCGGATTGTCGCCCGGCTCCAGCAGGTTTGTACCCGTGTTTGTCGAGAGCGACCAGTTGTTGTGCTTGCCACTTCCGTTTACACCTGCAAAGGGTTTTTCGTGAAGCAGGCAAACGAGGTTGTGGCGAAGGGCGACCTTTCGCATCATCTCCATCGTAAGCTGGTTGTGGTCTGTTGCGATATTAGTCGTAGAAAAAATTGGTGCGAGCTCGTGTTGAGAGGGGGCAACTTCGTTGTGCTTGGTCTTTGAAAGCACGCCAACTTTCCATAGTTCCTCGTCAAGCTCCTTCATGTATGCGACTATTCGGGGTTTGATTGCGCCGAAGTAGTGGTCGTCTAGCTCTTGTCCCTTTGGAGGCCTTGCGCCAAAAAGTGTCTTTCCCGTGTATATTAGGTCTTTTCGCTTTTCGTAGGTTGTCTTGTCGATGAGAAAGTACTCCTGCTCCGCACCGACTGTTG
>CAYJIQ010000132.1:2959-6138 GCA_964370275.1 uncultured Christensenellaceae bacterium | reverse complement strand
ACTAAGCATTCATACGACATAGTCTACGAATACAGCGAGGGCGTTCTTAGAAGATCGGCGAACGCTACAATACACCTTAACGCAAACTACTCCTCGCAGACAATGGATTTTTACCAAGTAATAGCCTTGGGGCAGACGAACCCCATCGGTTTTCTTGTTCAGGAAACGGACACAAAGGGAACATTTAAGCACAGCCAGCTTGTTTCAAACTATAACAAAATTGACTTTAACGGCGGACATATTTATGCAAACACGGCAAGTGCCGACTACAGAAACTTAATAAACGTCGGCCAATATACCATGATCGACACACCGAGCGACCTGCAAAAAGCGATAACTCACGATGCTTATCTGCTCAGTGCGGCAAATTTTACCGATTATCTAAGAACTACAGGCGGACTCGAACACCTGCCCGCAGACGCAGCTTCTGCCATAACAAAAACTTGGACGGACAACAGTTCTGGTAGATATAACGTAAGTTTAGTTCATAGCTTTAACTTTAACACAAACTATTCCTACAACTACATTTCGGGGCTGGACTCCTTGCCTGTAGACATTTCAAGCGACGACCTTGCAAAGCGACTTGTAACTCAGGAAGCAGGAAGACCCGAGTCCAATCAGAGCTCTTCTTGGGACGACTTATCCGGCAAGAGCGCAATTGTCATGTACGAGCGAGATTCCATGCCGACATACACGCTAGGTGCGCAAGAAGGTCTTTCCACCCTCAGCACAGAGTCGACTCACTCCGCAAAGGACAAGGTAACTTTTACTGTTGACAACTTGGAAATGGTTAAATCCGTTATACTTGTAGATTCTGTGGGTAATGTCATCGAAAGTTTTTACTCAATGGATCTTTACGGAGTCACCGAGCACACAGACGACAAACTCGAAATAACCTTTTCCATGCCTTTTCAAGATTGCAGAGTTTTTGTCGACACCGTGAAAACTTATCCGGTATACGTTTCGGGCGTACAGGTAACCGACCTGAACGCACACAATGTTTTTGGTGATTTAGCAACCCCCACCGTCACTTATACTCGTGCTTCGGCTTCAACACCGGCGACTCTTACCCTTACCAATGCAACCATAGTCTCAGACGCACAGCTTTCTTCGAGCATGGGTAATCTTCCGCAAGGGACAATTTACGGCATAGTAAGCTCGCAAGCGCTTAGGGTGGAAACTAACGGAACGAACGTAATTAATCTCAGCGGTACTTCGGATTCGGACACTGCCGCAGGAATCGTAACTACGGACGGAGATCTCACCATCGTTGGCGAGAATCAAAATGCTCTAGACATAACAAATAACTCAAACTGCACTAACTTTTTAGCGACAACATCCCCCGCGACTACCAGTCTATATGCACTGACCCTTAATGTTCTCAACGCCGCTCCCGGAGCAACTATCCAATTTTTCTCTATCGGCGATGTCATGATGAGTGAAGTAAGCGCTACCATCAAAAGTCCTTCCTCCGTTTCGGGCAACAATTACGGCATCTACTCGAGTGGCAGCCTTATGTTTGATAGGTCTAAAATATCTGTAACGGCAGGCTCAGTCAAAGACAAAAATGCCATGAGTGTGGGAATATGCGCAGTGGGAGACATCACAAACGACGGAAGCTACGTTACCGCTGTCGGCGGAACCTCAACTGCCGGCAATAGCATGGGCATCTACACAGCTGGAACCTTCACCTGCATAGAGGGAACTGACACAAGCTACGTAAATTCTACGATGACAAAGGGAACAGGCGGTACGGCAGGGCTTAGCAGTTACGGATTAAGCGCAATTGTATTCATGTCAAATTCGGGGAAGGTTGATTTTATCGGCGGTCGCTCAAGCGGGGAAAGCTATGGCATCTACGCAATTAAGCGGATTGAAGTTTCAAGCACGGATTCAACCTTAACTGCAAGCACAATTGAACCTGATGACAATTCTTCCTTCAACGCGGCACAAGATGGGCTTTCATCCGCAGACAATACGGCTGCAATGAACCTTAAGCCCACAATTGCTGACAACCATGTCGTTTATTCGGGAGATTCTCAATACGAATTTTCTCGTGTACACTCGCCCGAAGACACCGATTATCACACACATAACTATGTTCTGATAAGCTATTCAGACACACCTCCCGCACCTGTTTCACCCGAAACCGGGGAAAAGTAGCCCACTGTCACTATAAAAAAGCTTAATCAGGCTGGAGAGTGTCAAAAAGGTCTGCAAATCCTTGCAACCAAGAAAGAAAAAATCCCACTGGTTTTCAGTGGGATTTTGCGTTTGCGCGCTTTATTAACGCTCTTAGACCTCCGAGCGGACTGTCTCGGAAGTCGTTTTTTGTATGTTAGTCTCTAATCAATACGCAGATACTTTCGATATGCGTTGTCATTGGAAAGAGGTCTACCGGCTGAACTACGCTTATGCTAAAACCTTTTTTGCAAAAACGTTCAACATCTCTGGCTAGCGTTGCAGGGTCGCAAGATACATATACAACTTTGTTTGTGCCGCAGGAACAAATGTCATCTATTACCTTCTCTTCAAGACCTTTTCTCGGCGGGTCAACGACAACGGCGTCGATTTTGCCCTCCTCGCGAATTACCTTTCTAAAACCTTTTGCACAGTCCGCACAGATGAACTGAGCGTTTTCTATGCCGTTTCTGTTTGCGTTTTGCCGTGCATTTTCGACGGCCACCTCGACAATTTCTATACCCCAAACCCGAGCTACCTTCTTTGCAAGCATAAGCGAAATCGTACCCGCACCGCAATAAAGGTCTGCAACAACATCCTCACTTTTAAACTTCCCAAGCTTCATTATGTTTGTGTATAAAAGCTCCATTGCGCCGTGGTTCACCTGTAAAAATGAATTGACGGATATCGCATACTCCATATCAAAAATATATTCTATAATAAACTCTTCGCCAAAGAGCACGCGGTTTTTGTCTCCTAAGATAGCATTGCCTTCTTTTGCGTTAGTGTTTATTACGATGCCGCAAACTTTGGGACATAGCAAGCGAATCATCGTCACCAGTTCCTTTTCGTGCGGAATTTCCGAAGTTGCACAGACGAGTGCGACGAGCATCTCCCCACGCGAGTTGGCACGAAGGACGATGTGTCTCATAATTCCCACCCTAGTCTTTTCGTCGTATACCGATATATTGTGCTTGCATATAAAATTTCTGATTGCA
>CAYJIQ010000132.1:0-2949 GCA_964370275.1 uncultured Christensenellaceae bacterium | reverse complement strand
GCACCGATGCACTTGTCTGAATCTTCGCTTTGAAGCAAGCAGGACTGTGTATCTACAATCTCGTGTGAACGTACTTTGTAGCAACCGATTGCCACCGCTCCCCCATTGTTGCTAACGGGAAAAGCCGTTTTATTTCTATAGCGAAGTTGCTCCCTTGATGGAAGCGGAAAATTTATATTCACATCTTCAAGCTTGGCAATGTTTTTTAAACAGCCCTTAACATGGCGGAACTTAAATTCAAGCTGACCCATGTAAGAAAGGTGTTGAAGCGAGCATCCACCGCATTGTTTAAAGACCGGACATGGAGGCTGTGTTCGCATTGGAGAAGCTTCTAAAATTTCTTCAATACGTGCGACGGCATATCGCTTGGCTACCTTGATGATTTTTATCCGCACCCGTTCGCCGGGAAGTGCGCCCGCTACAAAGGTCGCAAATCCGTCTATCCTGCCAATCCCACCGCCGTCAACCGTAAGGTCATCGATAGTAATCTCATGTACACTGTTTTTCGTAGGCATTTTTCTACTCCTATTCACTTTGCGCTTTTCCTCAATATTATGTTATAATAAAACAAATACTGATAAGGAGCAACAAATGGATATATTTTTTATTATTGGTGCGCTTATTCTCTGCACTTTGGTAATTATTCTCATAATCATCAAGACAAGACCTAAAACGCAGGACGCAGAGCTTTTGCGTAAGGTTGAAGAGCTAAACGCAAGGCTCGATACTTCATTTAACCACAACCGAGAGGAAATTGCAACACAGCTTGAGCGAATGAACAGGATTACCGTAAATGCAATGGTACAAATGTCTGGTAATAATGACACAAACTTCGAGCGGATTCGAGAAACTATGGAGCGCCGAATGTCCGCTATGATTAGCGAAAACGAAAGGCAGCTAACGAGCATGAGGGGCACAATCGACGAAACTCTCTCAAAAACAGTCGCATCCGGACTGGATACTTCCTTTAAATCGGTTAATTCGCAACTTAAACAGGTATACGAGGGAATGACGGACATTAAGAACCTATCCTCAGGCGTTACCGACCTCAAACGAATTTTAGCCGGTGTAAAGACCAGGGGAATGTGGGGAGAAGCGCAACTCGGAGCAATACTTACGGACATCTTGTCCCCCTCGCAATATGAAAAGGAATACCAAATTTCGGGAAGCGAGCGAGTTGATTTTGCCGTAAAGCTACCCACAGCGACTGGCGAGGCGATACTCCCCGTGGATTCAAAGTTTCCAATGGATAGGTATCAAGCGTTGCTCGAAGCAGAGGATTTGGGGGATAAAAATATAATTGAATCGGCTAACCTCGCACTTGTTCGCACTATAAAGGAACAGGCGATGAGCATTTCAAAGAAGTACATTAAGCCCCCGATAACGACAGATTTTGGCGTCATGTTTTTACCTTCCGAGAGTTTATATTCGCATTTGTGTTCGATTGGAACGCAGGAACTTTTGTCGCAATACAGGATAATTATGTGTGGCCCGTCGACCTTCTCTGCTCTGCTTTCAAGCTTACAGGTTGGTTTTCAAGCGATCGCAATCGAGCAACATTCGGCAGATATCCTTAAACTATTATCAAGCATAAAAAAATCTTTTGATACCTTCAGCACAAATCTCGCCGCGACGAGAAAAAGCATCACGGCAGCCGCAAACAACCTCGAAAAAGCCGAATCCAACTCTCGGGGAATCGTACAAAAACTAAAAAGCGTCGAGGATGGCGAGGAGTTTTAGGATATAGAGCCTTAACTTGTAAACTCGTCAATGTTTATCATGTAATTTCCACCGACGTTGGGTATGCTCAAAAAATATTCACTACTATTTTCGTATGTCACAACATGAATATCGCGCGACATTCCTTCCAGCTCTGCGTTTTCAGCCGTGACCCTCATTGTATAAGTCCGCTCAACATCACCGTCTTTGCTCAAGTTTGTACTGTAATCTTGTGGATTTCTTAAGCACAATTCAAGTTTGCTTACATTATATTCATCATTTATCGGATATCCCAGCACAAAAAACTCTAATGAATCGTAAAAAACATAGTCATTTATTTCTATTTCATTCCACGAGTTTTCCATCATTACTTCCATGACTTCGTCAGGTATATCTGAGGAAACATAGTTATTCGGCAATGCAACAGCTCCGCCCATATCGGTATTTTGTATACGATACCACCACTGGGAACCGGTCGAGTATATAATCGTCAACCCGTACATGTTCGATGTTCCAATAACTTGATAGTGCTCCTTATTAGGAACCCAAGGAAATGGGGAAGTTTCACTATCATATACTTTGCCGTTAATTTCTAATTCAAACAGGTCATTCCGCCTCTCATGCTCTAAAACTAAAATTTCGTATTCTGGCACATTTGAATAAACTGTACGATAATATACTTCCACACCCGCATTTATAACCGTGCAAGATGTTGCGCACATCACCACTAAGGACAAAAATAATATTAAATTCAAACGTCTTTTCACTAGAACAGCCTCCCGTGAATCATGATATATTACTGTACATATATAATCGAATAAAAGGAGTAAAACTTAAATATAACAAAGAACCCCACTGTTCAGCAGAGTTCTTCGTATAAATTGAATCCGGCAGCTACCTATCCTCCCACCTCGTCTCCAAGGCAGTACTTTCGGCGTATAAGGGCTTAACTTCTGTGTTCGGGATGGGAACAGGTGATCCCCTTAGCTATCGCCACCGGAAATTTTAAACGTATTTAATTTTGTTGTAACCCTCAGTGCGTCTCACCTTATGTTACTTTTGATATTATACTTGCATCGTTAACTATTGTCAACTCTTTTTTTAACTTTTCAGAGTTTAAACAACATTGTTACCGAAAATATGCTACTCGCATTTCACAAATACTGGATGTTTTCGATCAAGCCCTCGACCTATTAGTATCGCTCAGCTGAATACATTACTGCACTTACA
>CAYJIQ010000131.1:0-6236 GCA_964370275.1 uncultured Christensenellaceae bacterium | reverse complement strand
TAGCACCTTTTGACAGTTTCTTGTAGCTTTGCGAGTTGAATCTCCTCAATTTTTTCCTTTGAGGCACACTCAATTTCCTTGTTCCAAATAATATTTTCCATCTTAACTTTACCTCCGTACTACCGTAATATTTACATACGAAATTATTATATAATATTTTGAGAGTAAAATAAAGACTTTTTTTGCATCCTTACCTTTTTTACTGAATTTTAAAGAAAAAACACCCCCAAAACCAAAAATATTGTATAAATTTATGCAAATACCTCCCAGATAACCGAATTAAGCTTGACATTACACCTTAAAATCAATATAATGTTATTCGGTTGGTTGTAAGGAGAGGTTATGCGATTAAACATTAAACAAGCGATTAACGAACCGGGAAGGCGCTTTAGCTTTAGCGAAAAGTTTGCTCCCGAAGGCGAAATTGAATATGACATAAAGCTTACTTCACCTGCGACGCTCGAGATGGAATACTCTTTTTCGGGCGACGAACTCGAGGTATGCGGAAGTGTCCTCTGCGATGTCAGTACACAGTGTGACAGATGTCTTTTAGACATTAGCCATACCGTCGATGCAAAGTTTGAAGAACTTTTTGCAAAGGACAACGAAGACGCATATGAGCTTCAAAGTGACAGCGTCCCGCTCGACAACTTGGTGCTCGATGTAATATGCTTAAACCTGCCAACCAAGATTTTATGTAATGATGACTGTAAAGGGCTTTGTTCCTCGTGCGGTGCCGATTTAAACACCGAAACATGCAGTTGTGTCATAACAAACACGGGTCCCTTCAGTGAACTTGCGGGGATGTTTAAAGATGATGAGGAGGTGTAATAATGGCAGTACCAAAAAGAAGAACGTCTAAGGCTCGCAAACGTAGCAGAAAAGCAAACTGGAAACTGAGCGCGCCGACAATGGCAGAATGCCCACAGTGCCACGAGCCTAAGCTTGCTCACAGAATTTGCAAGAGTTGTGGTCACTATAAAGGCAGAGAAGTTATCAAAACGGATGCTTAACAAAAGCGCATAAATCAAGAACGGCTCAAAACCGTTCTTTTTTTAATACTTTCTTTTTCATGTTACCTTTGAATAAAATCAACAAAACAGAACAAAATATAAGTGTCACCAAACAAATTAAAAGGTGACACTATTTTGATTGGTGATGAATATGCTGAAATTATTTCTTGTGGTGTTGATAGTGGCGGCTGTGCTTGTGGGCGTAGTGCTCATACTCAGCTTGACTAACCCCTATGTCTCTCAGACAAGGGCAGTATTTATTTAGGAGGTATTATGAATATACACAACATGCCAAACTCCGCCGATAGTGTGAACTCACCGTCCGAAAACGAAATTTGCATCCCAAACGCTAAGGACAGCGAGGCAAGAAACTCGAGGGGGAGACTATGGACATAAAAAAAAGCGTAAACCTTAAAGATTATCCCGAACACGTAAAAGAATCTATGCCAAAAAGCCCTGTGTTCGCCTCATGTGTCAAAGCGTTTGTCGTAGGCGGTGCAATATGCTGTGTCGGAGAAGCTCTAAATCTGCTCGCAACCGATGTTTTTCTTTTTGAAAAAGCAGACGCAAGTTCATTTACATCCGTAGTCCTTATCTTCATGGGCTCGCTTCTAACGGGACTTGGTATATACGACGTGCTCGGGAGATTTGCCGGCGCAGGCTCCATTGTACCTATCACGGGCTTTGCAAACTCGATAGTGGCTCCCTCAATGGAGTTTAAGCACGAAGGCTTTATTTTGGGCGTGGGTGCTAAGTTATTTTCAATAGCAGGTCCCGTGCTTGTGTACGGAATCAGCACAAGCGTTCTCGCAGGCATAATAGCCTACGTGATTTCACTGTTTTGAGCCTATGGAAAACTTATCATTACTATTATCTATAAACGACGCCCTTTATAAAAAAGGAGTTATATCAAAGGAAATGTACGAATACGCGAGGATGGAGCTTAATGGATAGGCAAAAAATATTTGACCTAGTCGCCGCAAGAAAGCCCATAGAGCAATGGGAACTCAAAGTCGTATATTATGCCAGAGTATCGACGGACAAGACCGAACAGGCACTTTCACTTGAAAACCAGTCGTCACACTTTAGGCAGATTATCGCCGACAACCCAAATTGGAGTTTTGCCGGAGAATACATAGACGAGGGAATTTCGGGCACTAGCGTAAAATACAGAAAAAACTTTTTAAAAATGATCGAGCACGCAAAAAACGGCATGTTCGATCTTATTTTAACAAAAGAAATTTCAAGGTTTTCGCGAAACACTTTGGACAGCATCAGCTACACCCGAGAACTATATTCTCATGGAGTCGGAGTATATTTTGAACAAGACAATATAAACACCCTCGAGCGGGACAGCGAACTGCGCCTTACTATAATGGCGAGCATTGCGCAGGACGAAGTGCGAAGAATTTCCGATCGAGTTAAGTTCGGTTTCGAACGTTCTATAAAGCAAAAGCGTGTACTCGGTTCAAACATGTTAGGCTACGACAAAACAGGCGGCTCCCTTAAAATAAACGAAGCCGAGGCTGAGCTGGTGCGCTATATTTTTGCTTGTTACAATACCGGCAATTTCGGAATTCGCTCTCTCGCCGCTCACCTAAATGAAAAGGGATATTTGGGCAAAAGCGGATCTGAGCTTACCTTTTCAACGATAAAAGGAATTCTCACTAACCCAAAGTATAAAGGTGTCTACTGTGGAAAAAAATATCTCAAGCCCGACTACACTTCGCATGAAAAGCTTAGACGCAAAAAAAACGATTGGGTCGAATTTGACGATAGTGTGCCCGCAATAGTTTCAAAGGAAGTTTGGCAAAGCGCAAACGACCTTCTTGAGCTTAGGTCAATAAAACATGCGACTCAAACACCTACCACGCAAAGATACTCATATAGCGCAAAGATTTTTTGTCAAGAGCACTCAAGCGCATATCACAGAATTTTAAGGAAAAACAAAAAAGGGGATGTAGAAGTTTGGCAATGTTCCCAGTACAGAAAATACGGAAAAAAATCCTGTTCATCACCTTCAATTAAGACTCGAGATATCGACGCACTTTTGCTTAAAACATTCGAAGTTCTTTTTTCAGAAAAAGAGACTATCGCTTCAAAGTTGACTTCAGTTTATAAAAGCTACAATTCCTCCCCCTCAACAGGCAATGAAGAAAAACTAAAATCTCAACTTGAAAAAATCGAAGAAAAAAAAGAAGCGCTCCTCGACCTATATATGTCGGGAGCACTCGGCAAGCAAGAATTTAAAACGAGAAACGACGCTCTAAACCTACAAGCAAAAGACATTGAAAACGAAATTAGCGATATAGAGAAAGAGGCAAAATCAAACGAGAATGCACGGCAGTCACTCAAAAAGCTAAAAGCTGAAATAATGCAGATACTAGACGCTCCTCATCTACACGAAGGACTTTATTCTCACATGCTAAAAAAGCTTGTAGTAGGCAAAGACAGTGCAGAGCTTTATCTGAGCACCGGCGGAAAACACGTCATTTCGCTGTGTGAAATAGGTATTTCACAAGCGCAGGTAAGCCGCATAGAAAAGTCTGCAATAAGCCATATTAGGAAGAGTTATCTCTGATTAACCTTTGCCCCGCTCATATTTTTCAAGCAATGTTTGTACTGTTTGAAGCTGTACTTTAAGAGCATCAATCTCTTTGTCCACCTCCGCCTGTGTCGGAGGTTTTTTTTCTAATTCGCCTTCACTTTCCTCGCTGTGTTTTTCTATCGTCGCAACTTCGCTAATCGTATTTACCACGATTCCGACAACGACATTCATGACGATAAATGCGCTCGCAAGAACAAATGGAACAAAGTATATCCACGCCCAGGAGAACACTTCCATAACCGGCCTTGAAATCCCCATCGACCAGCTCTCAAGTGTCATAACCTGAAACAGCGTATACATGCTCTTTGGTATATCCCCAAACCAATCCGGAAATTCCTGCGCAAAGAGCGTGGTTCCCAGTATTGAAAAAATGTAGTAGATAATAAGCAGCAACACTCCCGTCCATGCGATGCTCGGAAGCGACTTCCCAATAGCAGTAATAATTACCCTAAGTTTACCCACACTCGATACAAGCCTCAGGCTTCTGAGCGAGCGAAATACTCGAAAAACTCTCAGCACACGGAATACCGCAAGGAAGCTCATGCTCGAAAGCAACGACGTAATGACTATAAGCAAGTCAAACACATTCCATGCGTCTTTAAAAAATCCAACTTTAAAAACGATAAACTTGAGCAACAATTCAATGACATAAATCCCAAGAAACACAGTGTCTAGCATCGATATGACATGTGCTACATCACTTGACGAATCGACGGACACTTCAATGCCCATTGTAATAGCATTGAGGATGATAACGAGCAAAATAAAATTGCTAAAACCTGAACTCTGGACAAAATTTGAAAGTTTCTTCATAACTACCTCTAAAATACAATTTGTGAGCCTTTCACAGTTTGATGATATTACAA
The DNA here is from genome assembly GCA_964370275.1 of uncultured Christensenellaceae bacterium. Classification (GTDB taxonomy): domain Bacteria; phylum Bacillota; class Clostridia; order Christensenellales; family Christensenellaceae; genus CAYJIQ01. The sequence continues at coordinate 1,749 of CAYJIQ010000131.1, read as the reverse complement.
AGAAACTCCAAAGTCAATACGTTTACCTTAAAAACAATTTTAAAAAACCCCTTATAAACCTAGGCGGACGAACACAGTAGACTTTTAACATAACATATACCTCCCATTTTTTATACTAATATCCATTAGCAAAGCGCAAGCAACAATACCCCTATTATCACGAGTATCGTTCCCATGACAAAGTTTAGCACCCAAAACGGAAGCATACAGATTATCGCAACAACTCCCGCACTCACGAGAACAACTCCCGCAAGATTTTTAAACTTAACGTTGAGCAAATTTCGATCCTCTTTTCGGTAGTAGTTTCATAGTCATAATATGCAAAACCGACTTTTTGCGTGCAACAAAAAAGCGGAGTCTTGAAAATACGAGACTCCGCAATCTGAAGGGCACCACTAATACTCTATGCACAAATCTTTTAGATGTGCCCTGAACTTATTTAGGCTGTTCGTAGCCTAGAGCATTTTGACTGTCCGAAACCCCTTTTGTCGTCGGGTCTACCACAACTCCGATACTAACCAGCAAATTTACCAAAATACCCACCACCGAAACGACAGTGCTCTCCGAAATCCCGGGAACAACCCCGAGAAGCCCGAGAATCTGATATACAAACGTTATTACCGTTCCGAGCAGTGCTATGAGCGTCGTCTTATTTTGCAACCTTAGTTTCCAGTTTATATTCATTTTTTATCCTTTCCACTCTACGCCGAGTGCAGCTGATGTCTCTTTTCCTACGATGCCATCAACATCGCATCCGCTTGCAAGCTGAAAAGCCTTGACAGCGGCATAAGTTCTGCTTCCGAAAATCCCGTCCACATCGAGCGCAGGGTATGCACCTTTAATATTTAGCAGCCGCTGGAGTTCTGCCACATCCTCGCCTTCAACACCCTTTTTTAGAAGCCTTGTAAAGACCGTGACCTGTTCTCCGTCGTAAAGGTCGTCGCTATAGCGTTCAAGCATGGTAATCGTCTCCTGCCCCGCAACACCGTCCACAGTAATCTGAGCAAAGCTTTGAAACTCTTTTACCGCTGCAAGAGTCTTTGAGCCAAAAATCCCATCCTCGTCGAGAACAGGGTCTGCACCCGCAACGTTTAACAACCTCTGCAATTCCTCAACATCCGTTCCTTTTGAACCATAAGAAAGCACCCTGTCAAACCCATTAAACAACACATCTTCCTGACTACCCTCAATGTAGTCCTTAAAGATATCGGGCCTAGCATAAGCGTTCCAATATGAAGAAGAAAACGCACCTTTGACAACTCCATATGCTCTACCCTTTGCCTCGATGACGTTTAAATCGTCGTCCACAATATACCCTATGTGATACGCTTTTCCTTTGTTACTTCCGCTCGTATAAGTCCTAAAAACCCAATCCCCTTTTGCGAGCTCAGATTTAGATATAAGCACGCACTTGGCCATCATAGAATTTGAAGACATGTCATAGCTATATATCTTCTGCAAATTTTGAAGATAATACATCCCAAGCCCCGAACAGTCAAACGCGCGAAGCTTTTGTTCATACCCGGCATCAACCGCCTTTGCATAGGTTTTTAAAGCATTAGTCTCGTGTGTCCCGCTTTCCTTTGATTTAATCCAACTTTCGTTAACTGTCGGATATCCCTGCCCTTGAGCACCCCAAACATAGATGCTGTAGTTTGCATACTGTTCCTCCAGGTATGCAATAAACCCGTCGTACTGTCCTCTGCTCACCATAATCTCCTCCTAAAATAAAAAGCATAGAGTCTGCCC
>CAYJIQ010000130.1:0-6239 GCA_964370275.1 uncultured Christensenellaceae bacterium | reverse complement strand
AAGTACTTTTTTAGCGTATGCTTTTTCGCATTCCGCTAGGTAACCTCCGTCTACAAGCATGTTAATCGCTCGTGTCGAAGCGTTAAATTCAACGGGCAGCGTTATAAGCTGAAAAAGCAAAAGTCCACCGAATAGGTAAACGCCGATGATTGCTATGCCAAATGCCTCCATGAGTACGCCAATAATGACGATAATAGGGGCAATAGTTGAGCCGATTTGCGCAATCGGAAGGATTGCATTTCTTATCTTAATAGGAACGTAGCCGTTTTTATACTGCATTACGTGTCCGATTTCATGTGCGGCAACCGCAACAGCAGAAACCGAATCGCTGTCGTATACGCTTTCGCTCAGACCCACAGTTTTTTTCTTTGGGTTGTAATGGTCGGTGAGAGAACCGCCAACACGGGTAAGCTTTACGTCGCTACCTCCTGAGTTTAGCAGGTTTTGTGCAATTTGCCAAGCGGGAATTCCTCGAGCAGATTTCATAGAGGAGTATTTTTTAAAGGTGCTTTGAACTTTGGACTGTGCAACAAAGCCGAGAATCATAACTCCGATTGTTGCGAATAGTAAAAAAGTGTATGTGCTGTCTCCTGATGAACCGATATAAAACATATTGCCTCCATATTACATATATGTATTTTTGGGCACCTCTATAAACTATACGTACAAAGAGTTTTTAGAGGTGCCCATGTATTATTATTTGTGTACGACTCTTTTAATATTCAAAAGTTTTAGATACCTGTTGCAAAAAGCTGTACCCAAGCAGAGCCGTTTTTCGCAACGCCGATGTAGTCAAAATCGGGGTCGAGCATGTTTTCTCTGTGTCCCGGTGAATCCATCCACGCATCGACTACGCTTTGCGCCGAACTAAATCCGATAGCCAGATTTTCGCCGGCGTATGTGTAATTCAGATTAAATTCGTCGTATACCGTATACCACTGGGTGCCGTCCGGTCTTGTATGCGAGAACTTACTGTGAAGTTCGCTTGCTCTGACCGACGCAGCGTTGCTGAGCACTGAGTGGTAGCTGAGTGAGCCCGAGCCTGCTGCTGCACGCTCGATATTAGTTAGCCTTACTACCTCTGAGAGGAAGTCCGAAGAAGTTGACTCTTTTGTCGGTTCGGCTGTTGGCTCTGGTTCCGGTTGGGGAATCTGAGGAGCCGGAGTCGAGGGTGCCTGTGTAGCTTCGGCAGGTGCCGAAGATTCTTCGCTATTGTCTGATTCTTCCTCATCTTTGGGGATGGGAATGGGGATAAGAGGATCTGCCGTAGGTTGCGCTGTCGGTTGCTCTGTCGGCGCTTGCGTCGGTGCCTTTGTTGGAGCAGCCGTCGGATCCGGTGTAGATGGCGCTGCAAGCGGAGCAGGTTGTGCTTGCGCAGGAGCGTTTGTCTTAGTGGGTGAAGGGCTGGGAGAAACGCTTGGCGAACTCTCCGGTGAAGCGCTTGGCGAGGGTGAACTCGTCGGCTCCTGTGTCGGGCTTTGTGTAGCATCTATAGTAGGGAATGGTGTTGGTGTGTCTTCTTTTTGCGAAAAATTTTCAAAAAAGTCTGTAGACTCGGTGGTTTGTGAGGTTTCGTCGGGAACGACAAGCAAAACCTGCCTGCAAGCTACCGCTACGCATGCTGTGAGTGCCGCTACAACAATTATCAAAAGTAATTTCTTCATCACATCTCCTGTATTTTCGAGACAAGTTGCTCGGGACCTGTAAGCCCCTCCTACCAAATATGATTATACACTATATTAACGAAAAAGCACAACATTTTATTGCAATTTTCAAACAAAAAATTCACAGAAAGTCCCAAAAAAGTTGAAAACTTTCTGTGAATGTAATTTTTGCTGTGTCAAACGGTCAAATATGGTGCACTCGAAGATAAAGCAGACGTGGTCTCAAATCTGTTTTATGTTCATCAATAACTGCTGCTACCGCCGCCAAAAGAAGAACCGCGCGAGTTAGAACCGCCGCCACTGCTCGAGTTGCTTTTGGGTCTGGGAGTCTTTGTTGTCGTTTGATAGAGGAACCTATCTGCACTGTGAGTGAGGTCAAATGAACCGGGGCGAACGTAGTTTGCCGCTGCTCTTGGCTTTACCGCAGTGTTCATCTTCCTCTTCATAGCTCCTGTAATCGCAGCTGAGATAATTATTCCAAGAAGCAAGCCTGCTCCGATGGGAATGAGGTAGTCGGTAATGTCGACAGGTGGTGTGTAGGCATTTCCCGAGGCGTACATCTCATAAAACTTCTCGCAGTCGTCGATAAAAACGGTGTATGCTCCGAAAAAGTCGTCGTTTTGCATGAAAGGTGTGATGTCGTCGCTTATCTGCTCGTATGCTGAGTCAGGAAAGGCATTCATAGCAGTGCCGAATGTCGCCAGTCCAAACTTTCTGTCCGAGACGCTGTGAGCAAAGACGGCTCTGTCGTTATATCCGTTTTGTTCAAAGAAATCAAGCGCATATTCGCTCGCATAGTCCTGTCCTTCGTCATAGGGCGACAAGGATTCGGGGATAACTATGTTTACGAAAATTCCCGATTGGTCATAAAAGGCAGAAAGTCTGCCGTTTAGAGTCTGATACTGCTCTGTTGTGAGCACGCCTTCAAAGTCGTCGACGAAAGCGACATCTGTCGAACCCGCAAGAACAACAGAGGCGCTAAAAGTTATAATCAACATTGCCACAAGGGCGATAATAAGAATTTTTTTCATTTTTTATGCCCTCCTATAAAAACAGTGTGGTTAGAAAACCGATTGGTATTGCTGCGCCGACTGCAATGCATAGTCTATAAAGCCAGAGCTTTTTCTTGTCTATGGGCAGATCGCCCGCAACTTCGCCCGTCTGTCCGTTTATCGCAAACTGATACATCTTGCCCTCGTATTTGGTGTTGAGCATCCAAACGGGCAAGAGTGCATACTTTATGCTCTCGCCTTGCATAGTTACGTTTGAGTGTGTGGCGGTAACTGTCGTATATCCGTTTACCGTGTTTTGCAGTGCATCGTGCGTTGAGTTAACAACTCGCTTTGTTGCATACGGTGTACATTCTTCTACATCTACGTCAAACTTGTCGGCAAAGTATCCCGCTAAAAACTGTGGGCTAAACTCTCTGATTTCGCTGTAATCATACGGCTCGATTCCGCCCATGTATTCGTCCTCCATCTTTGAAGAGGCGTCTGCGGGTATAGAGTCAAATGCGATGTTTCCCGCACGAACGACGTCAAAAAACGAGGTGTGTGTGTAGTTATAGTCGCTGTCGCTCCAAGTTCTAACCTTCGTCGCACGGTACTGAACGCTTCCGGCGCCCGTACAGCTAAACAGCCAAAACGGTACGTACATTCCCGTGATTTTCTCGACGCGATTGCTGTCTTTAAATGTCTTGGGTAACAGGGTTTTACCTTTGTAAAAGTCAAGAAGCTTCTGCTTTGCCTGTTCCTTTGTAACTTTAAAGGGGATAACAAGGTCGGGTGTGAGCATTCCCTCGACTCTTGAGGCAAGAACTACGGGATTTCCGCAGTACATGCATTCGGTTGCCGCCGTGTTTCCATCTGAAACAATTTCCGCACCGCAAGATTGGCAGATAAAGCCGGGTTGCTCGCCCATGTCCTGTCTGGTTTCTTTGTAGCTTTCCGTTTGCCAGTCTATGCTGTCGGGAGCCTCGGCATTTTTAGCGTACTCGTCCGTAAAGATATCCTCTGAAAATTCATTGAGGCAAGAATCACAGACCAGGAGCTGTTTTTCTGCATCAAAGCGAAGAGGCGCAGTACAGGAAGGACACTGATATTTATACATTTCTTCCATATTGTTTTCTCCGTTCAGCGTTTATTTTTTGTCGTTGTCGTCAAAGATATCTCCACATTCGGGGCAGAATTTTGGCGGATTTGACGGGTTTTCGGGTTCCCATCCGCATTTATCGCACTGATAAAGCGGTGCGCCTTCGGGCTTTTTGGCTCCGCATTCTGCGCAGAACTTGCCTTTGTTTACAACTCCACAACCGCAAGCCCAGCCGTCCTCGGGTTTTTTAGCTCCGCACTCGTCGCAGAACTTTCCTGTATTATCGGCGTTTCCGCAGGAGCAAGACCAACCGCCCTGTGCCGCGGGTTGAGGCTTTGGCTTTCCGCACTCATCGCAAAATTTGCCGTTGTTGCCCGTATTTCCGCAACCGCAAGACCAACCGCCCTGCGCCGCAGTTTGTGCCGGTGCGTGCTGTTGCTGTTGTGGCTGTTGCTGAGGTTGCTGTTGTGCGCCCATGTTAAATAGGTTTTGTGCATTCATACCGCCTGCATTTTGTGCCATATTCATGCCGGCAAATGCCATAAATGAACCTTGGCCTTCGTTTGCAGCCGCAGATTGCATAGCCTCTGCCTGCGCGCCGACGAGATGTGCCGCAGCCATAGTCGGGTTTCTGAAAACTGCATTTTTTTGCAGTTCCTTTATCATGTTTTCGTCTTCGGGGCTTGCGCTTACTGAGGCAACGGCAAAAGACGCAACTTCGATACCTCTAAGTTCGCTCCAATCCGAAGAAAGCACTTCGTTGAGCGCCTTTGCAATCTCCCTTGTATGGCCGGGAAGTGCGCTGTATCTTATTCCCATTGCAGAAATTTGGCCAAATGCAGGTTGAAGTGCATTCATAAGTTCGGCTTTAAGCTGGCTGTCTATTCTCGTGCGAGTATACGGCTCGCTTACATTTCCGCACACGTTTGTGTAAAAGAGCATGGGGTCGGAAAGTTTATACGAATATTCACCGTGACAGCGGATAGAGATGTCGATGTCAAGCCCGATGTTGTTGTCGACGACTCTAAAGGGAATGGGCGTCGGCGTGCCGTATTTGTTGCCGATAATCTCTTTTGTGTTGAAGTAGTACACTCTCTGGTCTTTGCCCGCTTGGCCGCCGAAGGTGAAACGCTGGCCGATATTTTTAAAGCTGTCTATGATGTTTTTGCCAAGACTGCCATAAAAGATGCTTGGTTCTGTTGATGTGTCGTATGTAAATTCGCCCGGTTCGGCACAAAGTTCAACAACTTTGCCGTTGTCAACGATTATCATGCACTGTCCGTCTGCCACGGCTATGACAGAGCCGTTTGAAATGATGTTTTGGTCGCTTTTCGTATTGGAACTTCTGCCAGAAACTTGCTTTAGTCCCATCGTTGCAAGTACATCTTCGGGAATTGAATCGCAGTAAAAGAACTCTCTCCATTGATCTGCAAGGACTCCTCCCACGGATCCTGTCAAAGCTTTAATTAATCCCATAATATCCTCCTATAGTCGCATATTGCAATAATATATGTTTTACTATACTATTATACAACAAAAAATCACATTTTTAAAGTGTGATTTTTGTAAACTGAATATATATGTGCGACTTTGTGCGTGTTAAATGTGTGAGGGTTGCACTTTAGTATATATTTTAGGAAAATTCATGTAATTTTTCGCTCAAAGCTTGAGCGCTCAGCGGTTTTGAGAAGTAGTAACCCTGGATAAAGTCGGCGCCATGCTTAACAACTATGTCGAGTTGTTCTTTTGTTTCAACGCCTTCTGCGATGAGCATTTTGCCCGCTACGTGAGAAAGTTCTGCCATTATCCTAAATAAATTTTGAAGATATTCGTCTGTCTCGATGTCTTTGACAAATTGGCGCTCCGTTTTTATCGTATCCGCAGGCACGTCTTTAAGACTGTGGAAGCAGGAGTAGCCCGCTCCAAAATCATCAAGTGCAACACTGACGCCTTCCTTGCGTAAGCTTTCAAGCGAGTTGCATATGTGCTTGTTTAAGGTAAGCTCTGTGCTTTCGGTTATCTCTATGCAAAGTTTGTTTCCGTTGAAGTTGTATTTGCTCAAGACATTAAGAACCTTTTGTGCCAGGCTTTTGTCTGAAATTTGCACAGCAGAAAAGTTTACGTCGAGGAAGAAATCATTGTTTTCGTCTATCTTCCACTCCTTGCACTGGGCGACAGAGGTTTCGAGCACCCATTGTCCGAGCGTGTCCATAAGCCCGAGTCTTTCGACTTCGTGGATGAAAACATCGGGAGGAACAAAGCCGAATTCAGGGCTTATCCATCTGCACAGAACTTCGAGCCCTGCCCATTTTCCCGAACGCACACACACTATGGGTTGGTAGTTTAGATAAAATCCGTTCATCCCTTGTTTTATCGAGTTTTTAAGACTTATCTCCATTTTTACGGATCTTTTAAATTCCTCGTTTAGCTCTGCATTATATAGCAGTAGGTTTTCTTTTTGTGAGGTGGCGTCCATTCCTCGTC
>CAYJIQ010000129.1:0-6249 GCA_964370275.1 uncultured Christensenellaceae bacterium | reverse complement strand
CGATATCCCCTATAGTAGCCGTTATTATACTTAAAATCATTGTCCATATAATACGTCATAATTCCGTTTATGGATGATGATCCTGAGCTTCCTACTGCGTTGGTGTGAATTGATACGTAGATTGTATCGTCAAACATTGAATCCTGTTGATAGTCGTAAATTGTCTTTATATCAGGATGTATCGCTCTTCCTACAACTTCGTCATATGGGCTTAGGAAGTATGTGTCTGCCAAGTCAGTGTTTGCAATTACCGCTTCCATTTTATCGATAAGGTCGTTAAGCTCAGCAATCTTTTCTGTATCCGATGCGTCCGTCTTTTCAAGCATCTCCTCCATAGTGAAAATGTGAACCATAGCCATTCTCACGTAGTTATTGACGTTTGTGCTGTCGTCACGAATCATAATTACATTTGCACCGCTGTTTTCGAGGTTTTCCTTTAAAAGTTTTGCATATTCAAGCACGTGAATGTATTCATAATAACCTTCGTAATACCCACCATGACCCTTGCCGTGTCCGGCATCAACGAAGACAGTCTTGCCTTCAAGTTTTGAATTGTCCGCTATGGGATATGTTGAATATTTATCAACTGAAGTGTCAGGAGTTGTCGACGAGGAACCCGAAGCTGTGTAATTAAGATAATCGCCGTGTGCCCAGCACAGAAGCCCGTTATATTCAATTTTATACCAAGATCCGCTCTTTTCGTACACATCAACCTTCGCTTTTGAAGGGAGTGTTCCTACTTTTGAACTTGATGTTGAAGCCGAAGCTCTCAAATTCATATAAGTATTTGCAGTACAAGTTGCGGTTCCTATCACACTCCCTGTAGAGGGAGTTGTAGAAGGCGTTGTCGAGGGTGTTGTTGAAGTTGCCGCTTTGTAGCTTAGATAATCGCCATGAGCCCAACAGACAAGCCCGTCATACTCAATTTTATACCAAGATCCGCTCTTTTCGTACACGTCTACAGTGGCTTTTGAAGGAAGAGTTCCCACTTTTGAACTTGATGTCGAAGCCGAAGCTCTTAAGTTCATGTAGCTCTTTGCCGTACAAGTCGCCGTTCCGATAACACTTTCTGTAGAAGGCGTTGTCGAGGGTGTTGTTGAGGGTGTAGAACCCGACGATCCTGCTTTGTAGCTTAGGTAGTCGCCATGCGCCCAGCAGACAAGTCCGTCATACTCAATTTTATACCAAGATCCGCTCTTTTCGTACACGTCTACAGTGGCTTTTGAAGGAAGAGTTCCCACTTTTGAGCTTGAAGTTGAAGCAGACGCTCGCAAGTTCATATAACTTTTTGCTGTACAAGTTGCAGTTCCGATAACACTTCCCGTTGAAGGAGTGGTCGAAGGTGTCGTTGTTGAGGGTTTAGGGACGGGTATTGCAGACGACCCTGAAGCTGTATAGCTTAGATAATCGCCATGCGCCCAACAGAGCTTGCCATTATATTCAATTTGGTACCAGTCACCACTTTTTGAGAATACGTCCACTGTCGTATTTGCAGGAAGTGTTCCTACTTTGGAGCTTGAAGTTGATGGTTGAGACCTAAGATTCATTGCTGTCTTTGCAGTGCACTTCGCAGTACCTATTTTCACACTGCTACTTTCATAAATAGAATACTGTACGGAGTTAGCCAAGCTAGCATCCTGTGTTGATGCAAAAGCCGTAGAAGAAAGCGGAATAAAAGCCGCCATCGCCAAACATAATACTGCCCTCGATACTCTTTTCATAATCTCTCCTAATTTATTAGGTATAGTAAAAAAATACTGTAACATTAACTGTTACAGTATAATTGATTATACACTCGTTTATAACAAAAATCATCATCAAATAGTGAACAAATTGTTAATTTGAATTATTTTGTAATATTATGCATTTTATATAACGGATTCATATCCGTTTTTCCTCAAAAAGTCTTCGATTTCTTCTTTATAAGCGGTAGATTGTGCAGCCCCGAGTTTTGTAACCGAAAGTCCGGCAACTGCATTTGCATATCTAACAGCATCGCTCACACTTTTCCCCTTAGAAATAGCATATGAAAAACCACCGTTAAATGAATCTCCGGCTCCAGTAGTATCGACAACCTTATCCATGCAAAAAGCTTCAACAAAATAGTGTTCGCCATTGTCATATACAAGGCAACCTCTCTTGCCCATTGTCATGATTACTGTTTTAACACCCATTTCTGTAATTTTTTTTGCAGCTTCCAATGCACTTTCGTCATCCACAACTTCAATGTCGGCGAGATATCCGGCTTCTGTTTCATTTGGAGTAATGTAGGTAACGTGTTTGAAAATTTCGATTGGGATTTTGCTGTAAGGTGCAGGGTTGAGCACTACTTTAACTCCGTTTTCTCCTGCAAACGTAATAACATCGCTCAGTGCATCTATATTAATTTCTAGTTGAACCAGCAAAATATCAGACTTAAGTATTGCTTCTTTTGCTTTTTCTGTATCTTCTTTTGTAAAAGTAACGTTTGCTCCCGAAATAACAATAATAGTATTCTCAGAAGTTTTTTCGTCAACTGTTATTTGAGCAATACCTGTAGGTGCAAGCTCGGTAAACGAAGCGTATGAAACGTCTATCCCCTCGCCTTTTAACGTATCAAGTGCCATTTTACCAAAATTATCGTCTCCGAGTTTAGCAACCATCGTTACCTCGCAACCGGCACGGGCGGCAGCAACGGCTTGGTTCGCTCCCTTACCTCCCGGGCCTGTTTTAAAGTCGCTTCCCATGACTGTCTCCCCGGGCTTTGGTAAATGTGCAGCACGGCAAACCATATCCGTGTTATAACTTCCAATTACTGTAATCATGTACTCTCCTCTTTTTGCCAATTAATCAATTTTCGTCATCTTGTGGACGATAAATTCCTCGATAATTTCCTTGGTCGCATCAATATATGCCTTAATATGCGGTGTGTCCATGTGTGCATCGAGGTGTGCTTCGCTTTCCCATTTTTCGTAGTATACAAAAAAATCCGGATCTTCATTGTCTTTGTGAAGGTCATAAATATAACAACCATCTTCTTTTCTTGTGGGTTCCATAAGCTTTTTAAGTTCCGAAAAAAGAAAATCGCCGTTTCCTTTTTTTGCTCTAATTCGTGCTACAATCGCTAATTTATTCATAATTTTTCCTCCGTATTATTAAATTCCGAACTCTTTGGGATATTCCACAACTCCGTTTAGATGAAGCGGATTTAGGCAAATAGCCATGAAATATTCCGATTTCACATCAAAAGGCGGCTTAATTCCAAAAGTTTGCGCGGGATGATATCCAAGTCTGGAGTAGTATGAAGGGTCTCCCAAAAGCACACAATAATTGTATCCCAACTTTTTTGCGATATCGTGCCCCTCTCTGATTAAACTTCGCCCAACTCCGAGCTTTTGATGTTCGGGTAGAACTGCAACCGGAGCGAGTGCCAACTGCGTCGTTCCCGAAATCTTCACTCTCGTATAAAGAGCATGCCCAATGATGGCACAATCTGAAACAGCGACAAGAGAAAGCTCAGGAATAAAAGCATCGCTCTTTCTAAGTGCCGAAACTAGATTATGTTCATTTCCATCTCTATGCGGAGCAGTTTCAAATGCTCTTTTTACTACAGAATTCACCTCAGAGTAATCTGAGAAATTTTCCTGCCTAATTTTGAAATTCATAGCTCACCATTAAGTACTTTGTATGGCGGGCGCAGTATACACTCTACCCGCAAGTTCCGAGTTTAGCATGTAAAGTGACTTTGCATCGTCGCCGAAAAGCTTCATCTTTTGTATTAGATCACTTGCATTTTTTTCTTCTTCACGCTGTTCGCTAATAAACCAGCTTAGGAACTGTTGTGCTCTGAAGTCGTTTGATTGTACCGCTTCTGCGTATATGTTGTTAATTAACTGTGTAACCTTTTTTTCGTGTTCAAGCGTTGTGGTTAGCGGATCGATGTGCTTCTCGTAAGAATATTCAGACTTTGCAATAGTGTCGAGGCAGACCTTTTCGCCGTTATCTAGGATATATTCCATATACATCAAAGCATGGTCTCTTTCTTCCATTGCCTGAATCTTAAACCAATTAGCAAATCCGTCGAGTCCTTCAGCAGAGTAGAAAAGTGACATATCGAGGTACAGATATGCGGAGTAAAGTTCTTTGTTGATTTGGTCATTTAATAGCTCGTACATCTTTTGATTCATGACAACTTCTCCTTATATTCTATTATTACAGCGTGTTTCACGCTATCATTAGATTAATTGAGACCAAATGCACTTGCAACCGCTTGTTCTGCTTTTGCCATGAGGTCTGTCTTTACGCAAAAACTTATCTTTCTTTGCGATGTCGTAAGAATTTGCATGTCTATTTGTTGGTTTGCTAAGGTTGAAAACAGCTCTGCCGCAACGCCCCATTTATGTTCCATTCCTATTCCCGCGACAACAATCTTGGCAAGGTCGGTTATCGCATTTGGCGAATAGCCAAGAGCTTGTATCACTGAAATAGCGTTGTCGACATCAGACTCGTTGAGCGAAAAGCTTACATCTACGAGATCCTTTGTCGGCGCTGACTGAGTTATAATATCCACGCTTATCTTGTGCTCGGCAATACTGGAGAAAATCTTTGCAATATCTGATATATTGTTATTTATCCCAATCAAATTTATTACTGCTTCATGCTTAGAGGTATCGACACTCATTACAGCCCTTGTCTCAGAAACAATGTCTGTCATAGAGTAGTATCCAGCCGGTTTTCCCTGCATAAATCTTGCAGCCCTAAGCGCACCCACTGCAAATACTTGTTTGTTTTGAGCAGCGTGTGTGATTTCAAAAATTTCTTCATCGCCTATATACATAACCTTGTGCGTTCCTACAATGCTTCCGCCTCTTACCGCATGAATCCCGATTTCTTTATCGGTTCGTTTGCCACTATCCGGGGTTCTTCCGTATGTATAGCTCATCTCATTTTTCAGTCCGTCGTTTATGCTGTCGGCAAGTGCTAATGCAGTTCCGGACGGCGCGTCAACCTTTAAATTGTGGTGTTCTTCAACGATTTCAATATCAATATCTCTTCCAAAAAACAATGCAGTCTGTTTACAAAGCTCCATCTGCAAGTTTACACCGGGAGACATATTTGCCGAAAAGAAAACAGGAATCTTCTCTGAATAATCTACCATTAGTTGCTTTTCTTCCGGAGTATATCCGGTTGTACAAATGATAAGCGCCGCACCGCAACTATTCGCAAAATCCAAATTACCCCTTAGTGCACACGGTCTTGAAAAGTCAATAATCACGTCAACCGACTCTTTGCATTCGCTTGCATCTTTGTATACGGGAAAATCGTTTTTCTGTGCGTCGGGAAACAAGTCTATTCCCGCAACAACTCTTGCGTCAGCTGAATTGGTTACAGTGCTCGCTGTAACCTGTCCCATTTTTCCGTTAACGCCACAAATTACTATATTTAACATAAAATCTCCTAGATGATTTGTAAGTCCTTTAGTTTAGTTGCTAGATTCGCAAGGCCTTCCGGCGACATCTCACAAAGCGGGAGTCTAACTTCGGACGAACAAAGCCCCATAAGACCCAAAGCCGCCTTAACGGGAATCGGGTTTACATCGCTAAAAATAATATCATTTAAAGGTTTTAAGAATAGTTGCATCTTTGCAGCTTCTTGAGTCTTCCCTTCAAAATACAGTCTTGTTAGCTCAGCAACCTTTGCAGGAACTATGTTTGCAAGCACGGAAATAATTCCCATTCCGCCATATGCCATAATCGGAAGCGTCTGATCATCGTTGCCGGAATAAAAATCAATCATATCAGAGCACAGACGAACTGATTCTGAAATTTGTGAAATGTCTCCACTCGCCTCTTTCATAGCCGCTATATTTTCATGCTCTGCTATTCTTGCAAGTGTTTTTGGCAAAACATTTACTCCCGTTCTTGAAGGGACATTATAAGTGATAATAGGAATATCCACAGCGTCCGCAACCGCCGTATAATGACGGTACAGACCTTCCTGTGAACATTTATTGTAGTAAGGTGTAACCACAAGCAGTGCGTCTGCACCGAGCTTTTGAGCCTGAACAGAACTTTCTATGCAATGAGCTGTGCAGTTTGAGCCGGTTCCTGCTATAAGCGGGACACGTCCATTGACCTTTTTTACTGAAAACTCTATTACAGCGGTCTTTTCTTTTTCGCTCATGGTGACGGGTTCGCCCGTTGTTCCGCAAACAGCAATCGCGTTTGTACCGTTTTCAATCTGAAACTCAATTAGCCTTTCGAGTGCCTT
>CAYJIQ010000128.1:0-6272 GCA_964370275.1 uncultured Christensenellaceae bacterium | reverse complement strand
CGGGTGGCGACGATCCAACCGGGGGCGACGACACAACATGCGGTGACGACAACACTTCCGGAGGCGACGACACAACAGGCGGTGACGACAACACTTCCGGTGGCGACGACACAACCGGCGGAGACGACAACACTTCCGGTGGCGACGATACAACAGGCGGTGACGACAACACTTCCGGTGGCGACAATACATCAGGCGGTGACGATAACACTTCGGGCAATGGCACTCCGATCCCCCTACCTCTTGATGACAACGAAGATGGTACAGACGACGAGGATGACGCAACAGGAGGCACAGGAACAACGGGTGGAGATGACACGACAGGCGGAACTGACGGCAACGAACCCGCTACAATCGCTCAAGACGATGCACAACAGTCGGTTGTAATCCCCGATTCACAGGTTCCCCAAGCAGGACTCGCACAGGATGAGCCGGTTGCACAAATCGGAGAATCCGCTTCAACGACACAGGCCGAGACAATTGTAATCGAGGAATCTGAAGTTCCCACATCCGGAATGCAAAATGATTCATGGTCACTCGTTAACTTAATCCTCACAGTTGCAACCATTATTGCGGCAGCATGGATGACAGTATCATTCTTCTCAAACAAAGAAGAGTCAAACAAGCTCTTTGCAATCATACCTGCAATCGGCGCACTGGTAACATTCATACTTACTCAAAACATGAGTGCACCAATGGCAATGATTGACGAAATGACATGGGTTCTCGCAGCAATCGCATTCGTACAGACAGGAGTTATCTTCATGACATCCGCTGCAAGAAGCAACAAAAACGCAAGATAATCTATAACGACAAAGATGCTCCGACGCAAGGTCGGAGCATCTTTTTAATTGTGAAACAACAAGGCTCTGGGGTACTCGTTCACAATTTTGATTGTAGCAACGGGTCAGGTTCTTATTTCTATAAATATTAACAGTCGGTTAACTTTTGGCGCAAACATTGAATTGATGTATTTTGAGTGTTATAATTGACCCGAAGAAGAAAACGTGACTATTTACCGAAAGTGAGGAATTATGCCAAGCGATAAAAGATTTGCGGTGTTGATTGACGCTGACAACGTATCAGAAAAATACATAAAGGGTATATTAAGAGAAGTTGCAAAGGACGGAATATCTACGTATAAGAGAATTTACGGAGACTGGACGAAACCTTCATTTTCGTCGTGGAAAACTTCCTTGCTCGAAAACTCAATCACGCCCATACAGCAGTATTCATATACCACCGGCAAAAATGCCACAGACTCCGCTATGATTATCGACGCTATGGACATCCTCTATTCGGGAGACATCGAAGGTTTTTGCATAGTTTCAAGCGACAGCGACTTTACAAGACTCGCTTCAAGACTGCGCGAATCGGGAAAATATGTCGTGGGAATGGGCGAAAAAAAGACACCTTCTCCCTTTATTGCGGCGTGCGACAGGTTTATTTACCTCGAAGTCACCATCGACGGACAAAATATCTCGACCTCTCAGGGGCTGGAGACGATAAGGGGCGAGATCAGTCACATTGTCAAGGAGATATCCGACGACGACGGTTGGGCCTCGCTCAGCGCCGTGGGAAACCTTTTGCGCAAACGCCATCCCGACTTTGACGTGCGAAACTACGGCTTTGCAAAACTAACCCTATTTATAGAATCGTTAAAGGGATTTGTGTTTAAATCCGAAGGTTCTGTGGACGGAGCAAAGGCTGTTTTTATACGCTTATCAAGCGCAGACTCCCCTGCTTTTTTACAAAACCAGCATCCAAAGAAAAAGATACAGTCTTATAAGAAAAGTTATAAAAAAAATTGATATGTTACTAAAAAACATTTGTATTTTAACCGAATTGTGCTATAATGGTTACATAAATTAGTATTAAGTACACCAAGTTTTTAAAAAATCAAAACGTGCACTAAATCGCTGTCGTATAGACAGTCAATGGGCAATAATGGGAAAGTTAACGACCTTCGAGGAAACCGACATGAGAAACACATTATTTTTGCACGAAAAAAAAGAGAATCTTTGCATCAGCGCAAAAGACGCCGAACTCGTTCGCAACCTGCTTGAAGCAGGAGAACACTCATTTGCGTATGAAAAAATCAGAAAGCTCATGTATGAATTCCCGGATTCTCCCGCACCACATAACCTAATGGGAGTCTACTGTGAATTCGAGCGCGATCTGACATCTGCCGTTCGCCATTACCGGGCATCGCTTGCGTTGCATCCCGGCTACTCGAGTGCAGAAAACAACCTAAAGAGAGTAACATCGTACGAACCTTCCTGCTCTTGGCAGATAGACTACGGTCATGGCAAATACGCATCAAACAAGTCCGCTAAACTGCACATCGGAGACGACGAGCAGAGTAACGGCTCCATACTATTTTCCAACAGAACATAACTGCACATCTAAGAAACAAAGTCCTTAGTGTGCCTCTAAAAACTAATTGTAGAGCGGTCTTGCATTAAACCTGCACGTTTCGTCTCCTTTGCCCCAACAGTCAATTTCTGTCACGATAAACGTTTTATCCGTGTATTCTTTTAGTATTCCCGCAATTAGCCCTTCGTCGTAATGGCACAGCACTTCTCCGGTGTTTTCAACCCCCGAACAGTCGAGGTCTTCGGATACACAAACAACAAGCTGTCCGTTTTTTTCGTCTAGCTCTTCGACTGTAAAATACCCCATTTTTAGCTCCAACATCTTTGCTTTAAGATCCTCAAAAAACTCCGCAAGCGGCAGTTCAGTGTCCAAAAGCTCTGCTGCAAAAATTCGCCCTGCGATTCTTCCCGCATTTCTAAGCGCAATTTCCATTTCGCCTTTTCCGTAGGTTTCCTTCAGGGTTTGGCGAACAGAAAATTCAAACAGCCTGTATGCAAGCACCGGCATATCCTCGCTCATGTTCTTTCTGCCCTTTGTTATGTCGCCAAGCTGCGCCAAGGTAAATTGTTCTTGGATTTTGCCTATCTCTTTATAGTTGCCCTTTATCACGTCGTGGAAAGTGCTCGCCTCCATAGGCCTTGCAAAATAGTACCCTTGAACGCTCTCGCAACCGATTTCATGCAAAAAGTCCACATGTTCTTTTGTTTCAACACCCTCTGCAAGCGTCTTTATCCCCAGCTCATTTGCCATATTAATAACGCTCATAATAACCGTCTTCGCTCGGGTTTTATATCTGTTGTTGTCAAAAAACGACCTGTCTATTTTTATAATGTCCGCCTGCAAGTTTTTGAGCAATCCGAGCGAGGAATATCCCGTTCCGAAGTCATCTATAGAAAGCACAAAGCCGGCATCATGCAGTTGTGTGACCACATCTTCAATCAGCGCTTCGTTTTCAATCATCGTCGATTCTGTAATTTCTATTTCCAAGTATTGTCTGTCTATGCCATACTTGTCCGCTAATTGTATAAGCTCCTCAACGTAGTTGGGGTTTCCAAGGTGCAACCTTGAAAAGTTTACCGATATCGTCGTAGCGGGCAGTCCTTTTTCTAACCAACTTTTTATTAGCTTGCACGACTTTTCAAACATATACATATCAAGTTTTATAATAAATCCGTTTTTCTCAAAAAGAGGAATAAATTCGCCCGGCGGAACCATGTCTTTTCCACCGTCTTCCTGCCAGCGCACCAGCGCCTCCGCACCCATGACGACATTGTCGTGCAATCTGTATTTTGGCTGTAGATATACGACAAATTCCTCGTTTTCCAATGCCTTTTCCATCTTTTGCTCAATCTCGCGCTGCCTTACAGCCTGCGATCTCATATTTTCGCTGTAGTCAAAAACCATCTCTACATCGTTATTTTGTTTTGCAAGCCTGTGCGCATAGTTTACCTTTTCGTATATAGCGTCAACATCCGATTCACCTTGCTCCATCGTGTATCTCCCAACGGAAAACCTCACGTTGTGTTGAGTTTTTTTGAGCACATTTTCCTTAAGGGTGCGCATCAAAGCTTCTACAAAAGCTACACTATCATCGTCATTGCTAATCATAGCGACAAAAAAATCGTCCCCAACCCTAGCGGCAATTCCGTTTGATTTTTCCGCAAGCGCCTCGACCTCTTCGGCAATGCAGACTATCACTCGATTCCCTTCGTTGAATCCGTACATGTGGTTTATTAAGTTAAATTTAATTATATCAATGAGCACGAAGTCGTAATTTACCGACTTGTTTTGCTTAATTATCTTTTTTGCGCCCTGCTTAAATGACTTTAAGTTATAAATTCCGGTTAGTTGATCTGTGTACGCGAGCTTCCAAAGTTCCCTCTTCATATTTGCAAGCCTCACGATAAAAAAAGTAGAGCTTGCTAAAATAGCGACAATTAGCGTAATCCAAATGTCCAAAACCACTATCCTCCATGCTAAATATCACGCTCGCATTAAGCATTTCAAAAGTCTGTCTGACATTGGTGCTAGCTTACTTTGCAAGGTCGTTCTTGTTAAATTCATAATATCACAACGATGTTACTTTTTCAACTAAAAAATTTATTTATCACATTTTTTTACATTAAGATTATTATATGTATATAGCGCAATTATATTGTGCCAAAAATGGAGGTAATTATGGTAACAAAAAAACAGTATGAAGATTGGTTCACATATTTGCAGACGCAGTACTCAAACCGCAGCATTTACGTCTGGGGTGCTCAAGGTCAGGGCTATCCCAAGGTAAACGAATCATGGATAAGAAGCAAGGAAAGCGGAAAGCACCGCAAAAACGCACTTGCGACCTACAGCAAGTCTGTTAAAGCGGGGTTTGAAAAAAAACTACGCGCATTTGACTGTTCAGGGCTTGGAATGTATTACTTTCAGAACCAAGAGCGCATCTTTTCAAGAGATATGACGGCGAACGGACTCTTGAGAAAGTGTAAAAAAATCAGCAAGAGCGAACTGAAAAAGGGTGATTTTGTCTTTAGGACTTATAAATCCGGTTCAAAAAAAGGCAGAGCTTATCACATCGGCTATGTAGTCGACGAAAAGCTCTACGTTATAGAGGCAAAGGGCAGAGCATACGGCGTCGTCAAAAAGAAGTTTAACTCCTCATATTGGAACGTCTGCGCAAGACCCGAGTTCTTTAAGTGGTACATCGAACAAAACGAAGCTGACGCGCCGTTTGAAGGCTTTGACCGCACACTTTCAAAGGGCAAAGTCGGCGAGGACGTTCGCGAACTCCAGATGATCCTAAATCTCGCAGGTGCAGACCCCAAACTTGCAGAGGACGGAGACTTCGGTTCAAAGACACAGGTCGCACTAAAGGACTTTCAACAGCTAAATGAAATTAAAGCGGACGGCATCGCCACAGAGGTGACATTTAACATGCTCGAACGCTTTACGCAGGAGACTTTTGACGGCGAAGAGCCCACTGAATTTACAAGATTGCTCAAAGTCGGCACAAAAGGCGAGGATGTCGAGCAACTGCAAAAGCTCCTAAACAGGCAAGGCGCAAGGCCAAAGCTTGACACAGACGGCATTTTCGGACCCAAAACAGCAGTTGCACTAAAGGAATTTCAGCGCAAAAATGACCTGGCAGACGACGCAATCTTCGGCAAAAATACCGCAGAAAAGCTTAAAGTTATATTTAGATAGCTAAGTCTTCATAATGGTTTGGTAGAGAAGTGCAAAATCCTCGTAGAACTTGCGATTTATCTTTCCTGTAACCTCGTGACCCATTATTCGCTGGAGTTTTCTCACGACGCTGACACTTTCCCTGTCGTGCACTCCGGTAACATTTATATCACCGATGTTGGGAACTCTTCCCGACACGACTTTCATTAGACCTTGGAGTGGATAGAGGCTTTCGTGCGTCTGTCCCTCTTCGATCAAAAGCACCTTTCCGGGAAAGACGCAGACACTGATTTCACCTCCTGCCTTTCCGGCAATCCTGCTGTATTCCTTCAAAATTGCGTTCCACGTCCGTTCGTCCGTGCGCCCTGTTGCCGGAAGTCCATTTGCTATTTGAAACATAGACACACTTCTTCGCGTCTGATTCCCGTATATTCCGTCCGGGATGAGCGGTGGAATGCGCTTGTCACTTTGCGCTATTGTCCGAAGGAAGCTTTGCAAGCTCCTCACCGGCTGTTCGACAATCAGATTATTCATTTGTTCCACCTCCATTAGTGGGTAATACTTCGTTTGGATCGCTCTCCCCCATAGCGAGAGTTCTTCCGGGAAATTGTACAGGCCTCGTATTAGCCGAAGATTGTACATTCTTGTAGGTGTTTATTATGCTGTCCCAGACAATTTTGTCTACGACTCCCGTCTGTTCAAGAGAAAATTCCCGC
>CAYJIQ010000127.1:0-6290 GCA_964370275.1 uncultured Christensenellaceae bacterium | reverse complement strand
TCCGAGTTCATAAATATATAGAAAAGCAAAATGACTCGGAGGAACTTATATGCAAAGACACAAAAGATATCTAAGAAAAAAGAACGGTGCCAACATCGGTTTTTCCCTAATGTGCATAGCTATAGGAATTTGTGGTCTTGTCATCACAACGCTCACAACATCTCAGGCAGAAATCCCGGCAAATATAAGCGAACCTACGGAGCTTTTAGACCTATCGCCGACCGAAAGTTCAATTACAGACGAACACTCGCTTAAAATTTTGCCCATACAGACAAGCGCTTCAACCACGGGAGAAGTTATTACAGTGAGTGCTGACGGCGATATTTCAGACTTGCTTATTCCTGCCGAGGAGTACGCAGAACTTGAAAAGATAGACTCAACAAACTATGATTTTTCCGTCTCAAAGGACATTCCAATAGTGATATATCACACTCATACAACAGAGGCATATCGGATGACGGAGGGATTTGAGTACGAACAGAGCAGTGAATGGCGCACAGAAGACAATTCTATTAACATCGTCGCCGTGGGGGAACATCTTAAATCACTTCTTGAAGGTTACGGATACACGGTAATTCATGATACCACAGACCATGAGCCGCCGTCCCTTTCAACTTCATACGAGCGCTCTGTTGTGACAATGGAATACTATAAGGAAAAATATCCCGAGTCTCGCCTGTTTATCGATCTGCACAGAGATGCAGCAGGAAGTGCTCTTGTAGACGACTATGTGATGGTGGAAGGCAAGGAGACAGCGAGGCTTATGTTTGTCGTGGGCACGGGCGAAAACTATTCACAAAAACCCAACTACGAGTCAAATTTTGCATTTGCAGACCTACTCACAGAGTCGCTTGAAGACGTCGCCACCGGCCTCACAAGAGAGATTAGGGTAAAGACGGGCGTTTCTGACATGTGCATCCTCGTCGAAGCCGGGCACAATCAAAATACATTTGAGCAGGCGATGAACTTGATGGACGTATTTGCGCGGGTATTGGACGACAACATTTCTTAAAAAACGCCACATTGTTTTGTGCGACAGATTCCCCAAATATTCCCTTTTCAAACTTGAATTTATTTTAATTTGATAGTATAATTACATAGCCGTGAAAATTAGAGGGGACGCCCTACTCCCCTCTTTAGCGGTAATTCATCTGCGGAGAATTCACATGCAGCAGTTGCCTATCGGCATTTTTGACTCGGGAATCGGAGGCATAAGCGTGCTCAAACACGCAATGCAAGAGATGCCCACCGAAAACTTTATTTTTTACGGAGACAGCGCAAATGCTCCGTACGGAGAAAAATCCGAAAATGAGATCGCAAGACTTTCTATAGCTTGCGGTGATTTTTTGTGCCAAAAAGGCGTGAAGATGCTCGTTATGGCTTGCAACACAGCAACAAGCGCATCTGTGCTGCAACTTAGAGACAAGTATAACATTCCCGTTGTAAGCATAGAACCTGCGGTAAAGCCTGCACTTAAATGCGAAGGTAATGTGCTCGTTTTAGCCACACCCGCAACCATTTCCCAGAACAGATATAATTCTCTTTTAGACAGAATCGGACAAAGAGATCGTGTGATAAACGTCCCCTGTGAAGGGCTGGCAGGGCTGATTGAAAAAGGCGATTTCACCTCTCCTCAAATATTTGAATACATACAAAATAAGCTCACGCCACACGCTAGTTGCAATGTAAGCTCCGTTGTACTCGGATGCACCCACTATTCATTTATTTCGGACGTCATCAGGGAGGTCTGCAATCGTGTTTTTGGAAAATGCGCCCTTCACAATGGGATGTACGGCATGGTGCGCCAGATGCAAAGGTTGCTTGAGCAGTTAAACTTACAAAATCCAAACGGAGGCGATGTAGCGCTATACTCGTCGGGCTCAAACGAACATATTGAGCAATTTCACGATATTCTTGCTAAAATATAGTGCAGTAATCATTCAAATAAAAATTTGAGCTCCTCCTCGCAATTTGAGCATATACTTGCACCTTCGAGCATATGTTGAGCAAATTCATCCTCCCCTATTTGCACTATGTTTTCAGAGTCTGAACCTTCAATATGGTAACACCCTTCTGCGTGTATTTTTTTTGACGTTAAATTAATAAAAACCCTATATTCCGGCGCAGGTGTGGGTGTTGGCAACAGCTCATTTATTCCGATTTCTGCAACAGCAACCACTCGTGTGCCCGAAGCTACATGTAGAGCAACTCCGAGCACACACAATACTGTCAGTATCGAAACCAAAAGTACGACTCTGCTTATCTTCATATGCACACACCATTTTCCTTATGTAAACATTTTTGTCTTGTTGTCTATACGTATATTATACCAAAATATTCCATTTAGACAAGCCCGAAAATGTCTATTATGACAGGTGCTTTCTGTACACGCTCCTCTGTCTATTCTGCAAATCGAGCAGTTCATCTGCAAGAGCCCTTGAATCGCTGCTTGATTCGGGGTTTTTTTGCTGCAGGTTCTCAATTGATTTTTGAGCCATGTCCATTCCGCTGAGCATTAACGATGAAAGTTTGTTTTCAGATTTATCAAACATCGTAGACATCGAAAGATTTAACCACGACGATGCCTGCGTGACAATAGACGGTGTCTTTGTGTTTTCGCCCATGCGCACAATCGCACTTCTTGCTCTATCCTGAATGTATGAATAGTCGCTCCTTGTAGCCATAAGCTCGCTTCTAAAGTTTGCATCATCCGAGTAAAAAAGCATCTGGTCAATAGCATCCATCCCCATTTGCGCGCCAAAAAGAATCTCTTCATACACCTTTAAAGTTTGTTCGTGTTCCATAACACACCCTCCTTTACAAGTGTATTATGGAAACAATTACGCTCTTTTATTCACAAGCGGCGTTGCCTTTGCAAGTTTTCCGAAAATAGCAGCGGTAAGCAACCCAATAGCAATGCCCATTGCGAGATCCGCAAACATCACCAACACATCCCCAAATTCCCCTTCTACAAGCGAAAATACGAGGTATGCGAGTACAACATATGTGCTTCCCGTAGCCGCTCCTGTAATCATTTTGTAATCCTGCAATTTTTTTGTTGCAATGAAAGCGGAAAGGAAGATTGCGCAAACTTTGATAATCTGATTAACTGCGGAGATTGCTTGTGATGAAATGTCCATTTGTCTTACGATAAGAGCAAAGAGCAGGACACAGATTACGCTGAAAATCAGTCCGGTTATTGCTCCTTTAATCGACCGCATAATCGACTGTGTTCTCGCGGGTGAAATGCGTTTGTTTCTTTTTTTGTTTTTCATAAACTCACCTCAAAAATATTATGTGGTAATACATATGCTAAAAAACTTAAAATATTGCTCATATCAACTTCAATTTATATTCACAATATGCTCAGTGCAATTTTACTGCGCGCTAAATTTAATATTCATTAAAAACTACTCTCTCAAAATGAACTCTTACTTATAGTTATTGAAATTAATTATTTTTGATGTTAGAATTATTTGTACACTTTGTAATATTTTTATTTTTTCCCTGTCTCAAGTATCGAGGGGAGGTACTTATGGAAGATGAAAGAATAGTCCAACTTTTTTTAAGAAGAGACGAAAACGCACTGGTTGCTACACAGGAAAAATACGGAAGAAAACTACTTAGCATCTCGCATTCAGTGCTAAAAAATATTCAGGACAGCGAAGAGGTGGTAAACGATACTTACGGTAAGGTTTGGAACAGTGTTCCCCCGGCAAAACCGGTATATCTATTTGCCTTCCTCGCTCGCATTGCAAAAAATCTGGCGATAAACCTATACAATAAAAATAAAACTGCAAAGCGAAACGCAATTTTGCAAGAGCTCACAGAGGTTATTCCATCAAGAACAGGCGTTTATGAAGATGCGAGCTTAAGTGATCTCACGCGACTTATTGATGGGTGGCTGGATACTCTTGAAAAAAAAGAACGAGTTTTATTTGTAAAGCGATATTGGTTTGGTGATTCGATAAAATCTCTCGCCGCAATTTTCGGCGAACGCGAAAATCACATTGCAGTCAAGCTACACAGACTTAGAAGAAAACTCAGAACACTGCTTGAAAGTGAAGGTATTTGCATATGAAAGAAAATAAAATTTACGAAGCTATTACTAACATAGACGACAAAAAGGTTTTGGAAGCGGACAACTTTAAAGCTATAAGACGACCCGGAAAACTTGCCGTAACCATATCGGCGGCGGCAGTATTCGTCGCTAGCTTAGTCGGCATATTTGCCGTAACAAACAACGTTCCACCTTTATACGAAAGCCCCACCCACCCAATCTCAAGTTCCGTGCAAACTTCGCTTTCGCCCGAACAAACACCCGAATATTTGACGGTATCGCAATCAGGAGTCGTTGATTTGCTTGAAAACATCGAAAAACAAGAGGTAAGCGCACCAAAGGAAGACGTAACAGATCAGATTACGGATTTTTCGCTAAACGTGTTTAAAGAGATTTACAGCGACGAACAAAACCTCCTTGTCTCTCCGCTTAGCTTTGTGTCTGCACTGGGAATGTCGGCAAACGGCGCAAACGCAGACACGCTTTTGCAGATGGAAGAAGTTCTAAATACAGACATAAATAAGCTAAACGGCTATATGGCAAATTACATCGATTTTATCGACGAAAACCAAAACGAGAGCGTTTCTCTTAATGTCGCAAACTCAATATGGTACAACAATCAAGACTTGCAGGTAAGTACAGATTTTCTGCAAAACGTCGCAAACTACTACGAACCTTCCGTCTATGCCGCACCCTTTGACGCCAGCACGGCAAAATCCGTAAACGATTGGGTTTCTGAGCAGACAGACGGAATGATTGACTGGATAATTGATGAAATATCCCCTGATTCGCTTGCATTCCTCGTAAACGCACTGTTTTTTGATGCAAGGTGGGCTGTTCCCTATGCTCCCTCAAGCGTAGATGAAGGCATCTTCTATTCACAAGACGGCAGTGAGCAGAGCGCCGAATTTATGTGGTCAAACGAGAACTCCTACATCAAAATGCAAAACGCAACGGGTTTCGTTCAAAAATACGCATCCGAAGAGGGTGAGCAAGGCTATTCTTTCGTCGCACTTCTTCCCAATGAAGGGGTTTCGGTAGATGAGCTTATATCGGAAATGGAAGGTCAAGAGCTGATAGCTGCACTAAATGCAAGCGAAGAGCCAAGCGAAACCGTCGTAATTTCAAAATTGCCTAAGTTTTCATTTGATTATGAAACCGAGCTTACATCCGTGCTCAAAAGTCTCGGAATGAGTGATGCATTTGATCCAATCGATGCCGACTTCTCCGCCATGGCAACTTCTCCGCTCGGAAACATATTTATCGACGAAGTTTTGCACAAAACGATAATCGAGGTCAACGAGGTTGGCACAAAAGCAGGTGCCACATCTTCGGCAGAAGTTGCGGCAGGCGAGATTTCTGATGCGCAAATAACGGAAATTACTCTTGATCAGCCGTTTATCTTTATGATTGTCGACAACAGCGAGCATTTCCCCGTGTTTATAGGTACGGTAAACAGCATAGAAACGCCCGCCGTGCATCACGTCACGATTACGACAGACCGAGATAAGTCATACGAAACCGCAGAAGAGCTTGAGGAGAATGCTTCGCTTATTATCTCGGGAGAATGTTTCTCCTCCGCTCCCGTGTATCAAAACGACACGCTTTATACACTCTCCCAAGTCGTAATAGACGAAGTTCACAAATCGCCCGACAATTTCGACACTTCCACTGTAAACATCGTGGAAATGGGAGGACGGACGACATTTGGGGAATATGCGAAAAACGTACAGACCGGCGAAAAATCATTTGATCAAGGAGAAAATCAATATCCAGCTAACGCTCAGCTCATTATCGACATAGACGGACATTCTGCGCTTGAAGTCGGAGATGAAGTATTGCTGTACTTGAGTTCCGCCGACGGATTTTTAGAGGATTTCCCGGCTCCGCTTTACTCCATCGTCGGAGATTACGAAGGGAAAATTATAAAGTGAAGTTAAATAGGGCGTGTTGAAAAGGCATAAACCTTCAACACGCCCTATTTTGAGATTACCTCTAATATTTTTCCAGCTCTTCAATATACCGCTCCAACTCTTGAAGCCCGCCCTGCTCAAACTCAGAACAGTCAACTTGGGTTTTATTTTCAATGTACTGCGTCATGAGGAACACCTTGCACCCTAGCGAAGCTGCACACATGTCCTCGACGGCATTGTTTCCCACCATCAAACAGTTTTGCGGCGATTCACCCACTTTTTCAAATATAGTCTCGTAGTATTTTAGATTTGGCTTT
>CAYJIQ010000126.1:3503-6301 GCA_964370275.1 uncultured Christensenellaceae bacterium | reverse complement strand
TCCCGACATCAGTTCGGGGTGCACTTTTTCAAAAACTCGTCAAACGGGAGCGGCCGGCTGAAGTAATAGCCTTGACCCAGGCCACACCGTACTTGTCTTAGCAGGTCAGCTTGTTCTTTCGTCTCTATCCCCTCTGCCGTTATGTGTTTGATGTTTAAGTCATTACAAAGCGAGACAAAGTGTTTAACAAGAACGTAGCTTTGGTTGTCAAATGTTATCTTGTCTACAAGCGATTTGTCGAGCTTGACCTCAGAAAAGTTCATCTCTGTCAGCAGCGTAAAGTTTGATTGCCCGACGCCAAAGTCATCCAGCGAGATGGCAAACCCTTCCTGCCTGATTTTTTCAAGCATTACCGACACAACGCCTTCGTCTTCCTCGATTGTCTCGGTAACCTCTATGCAAATCCTATTCCTTGATACCCGATATTTGTCACAAATCTTGCAAATCCTGTCTGCGATATCTATGTTGCTAAGGGTGTACCTTGAAATGTTCACCGAAACCATAAATTCGCTGTCGAAACCTTTTGCCTCAAGAAAGCTTATTATTGAGCAAACACGCTCAAGCACAAACATATCTATTATGTCTATGACGCCTTCTTTTTCGTATAGAGGGATGAACTCAATCGGGCTCATCATTGCACCATCCGCCCCAAATTTTCTGATCAATGCCTCTGCGCCCTTGATTCTCCCCGTTTGAAGCTCATATTGCGGCTGTAAATATATGGTGTAGCGCTGGTCTGCAATTTCTTCATTTATCGCATCAGCAAGCCCTTTATTGCTTCTATGTTTTTTTCCGGTGTTCTGGTAGTACAGTTCTTTATTTACATGCCTTAAGTTGTCCGTCTTCTCGATAAATTCGGGCAGATTGTATGTACTTATCTTCCATCCATGGCCAACAGCCACGCACATATCGTCTACCTTATTAATTTTCGCATTGAAATCGGCGACTTTTTTTGTGAAATCTTCGTTTTTAACGCTTAAATCTATCGCTACAAATTCGTCTCCGCCCACTCTGAAAACCAACTCACCAAACGTCTCTCTCATCGCCCTTGCGAGTATGATGAGAAGTTTGTTTCCCAGCTCGTTCCCTTTTGATTCGTTTATCTCTTTTAGCCCAATCATATCTACGCAAACAACACCCACCGATTCCTGATATTCAACCTCGATGCGCTTTAACGTCATGGCAAAAGATTGGCGGTTTTTCACGCCTGTAAGTGAGTCTATATAGCTTAATGTCTGCATCTCCGCGAGCAACTTCGTCTTTTCAAGGTATGACGAAACAAGCCCCGAAATAGAGTTTTGAAAAGCTTCGCTTTGAAGGTTTTTCCTAGGATTATCGTAGCTGATAAACCCGATAATTTGCTGAGACTCGTTAAAAAGCGGTATGCAAATCACATTTTTGCAGTTTCTGTGCCTCATTGATGCAAAAATGCCGAGTTTATCCTCGCCGGGCTCCTTTCTCAAATCAAAAGTAGCGACTCCCATAATCTCAAAGAACTCGACGATTTTTTTAAAATCCTCGAGCGGAAGGTTTCTGTTCTCTTCAATATGAGAAGCTATACCCTCGGCGCACACTTCGTATAGGTTGTTCATCGTTTTTTTCTTGTGGATAAATTCAAAAATACATGCCCTGTCTGCATCATGAAATTTTCTTCCGACTTCAAGCAGATTGTAAAAGGCATTGTCGTGATCTGTATCTAAATACAGCGTCTGTATACACCTGGACAGCGTCTCTTCTTCGAGAAGTTTTTGCGTTAGCTCTTTTTCTGTTTTCATAAGTGAAGTTATATCAGAGCCGATTTCCATTCGCAAAGTTTTTCCGTCTACTACGATAAATTTGTCAATAAGCCCATACCACTTTTTAAGAAGAGGATTGAAATGTCTCCATTCGCAAGTTCCTTCGGTCAATTTATCGTTTGTACAAAATTCACAGGGTGCGCTTTTTCCTTGCAAAACTTCATAGCAAGGTTTATTTAGGATATCTTTTGCGTCCTCTATGCCAAGAAGCATAAGTAACGCATCGTTTGCATAACAAAGCTCATATGTGTGAGGGTCACTCACATATATCAAATTTTCCGCTAAATCGGCGGCAGTTTTTGCAATATCGGTGTAATTCATAATTCTCTCTCCGCCATAAATGGTGTAATGTTGCTCTTGCCTCTACTAAATTATAACGTTTGCAACGAATTATACTTTACAACGTTGCTGATTAACAAAACTCGGGACATTCGTCTTTTTCATTATACACTGAATGAATAATTAAGTCAACCGTTGCCCCGCGCGGCGTATATCAAAAATACCACCAACATGCGTAAATTGCACAGTAGGCGGTATTTTTAAGATATTAGCGTCTATTATATTATTGCCTGCGCAAGCGCCTTTAGTTCTCCCGATGCATCGTCATCAGGGTCGCCTTCGCACACTACAGAGCCCACAACGTTTATCGAAGCTGTGTTGCAATCTTCCTTCCATGTCTCCATAAACGTTCCTCCGCCCCAGCCGTATGAGCCGAAAAGCCCGACTTTTTTGCCTCCAAGGTCTCCTTTGACTCCATCCCACATCGGGACAAATTCGCTCTCTTCAAGCTCCTCGTCTCCTGTTGCAGGGCAGCCAAACGCAAACCCGTCATAATTGCCTACCATGTCGCTACTAAAGCTATCCGCTGTGAAAACCTCCGATGTGCCCCCCGCTTCGCCGACGAAACCCGCCAGCTGAGACGCCATGTTTTCAGTGTTTCCCGTTCCGCTCCAATAAACAATCGCTACTTTTGCCATAACATTATTCCTTTCGCATACAAGA
>CAYJIQ010000126.1:0-3493 GCA_964370275.1 uncultured Christensenellaceae bacterium | reverse complement strand
TCTTTGTGACCACTCCACTATAATGCATTTACCCAAACATGTCAACATGCAGGTTAGATGTTGCTAACCCTCTCTTCTTTTCCACCGTATAGTATTGCCAATAAACAAAGGTACCTCCACGGCAAAATCCGCTTATCGTCGCACGAGAAATGCAGATATGTATAAAGGTTTACATAAATAGCAACAGACTCAACGCCATGAGCCCCATTCCGCACACCAATCCCAAAATCGAAAGGTGATGTTCTCCAAATTCTTTAGCGGCAGGCAAGAGTTCGTCCAGGCTTATGAACACCATTATACCTGCAACAGCCGCAAAGATGTAGCCGAACACAGATGTTCCCATGTACCTAATTAGCACAAAATATCCGACAAGCGCACCGACAGGCTCGGAAATTCCCGATAAAAACGAAAGTTTAAACGCACGCTTTTTACTTCCCGTCGCATAGTACACAGGAACAGCGACGGCAATTCCCTCCGGAATATTGTGAATCGCAATGGCAAGCGCAACGGCAATTCCCGTTTGCTGATCTTCAAGCGCCGCAACAAACGTAGCAATTCCTTCGGGAAAATTGTGGATTGCGATAGCAAGCGCGGTAAATACCCCCATTCGCATGAGTTTGCTTTTTTGTGCATCTCCTCCTTTGTTCATATCCTCAATCGAGTGGATTGTATGCGGATTATTACTTTTGGGAATAAGCTTATCGATGAGCGCAATTATTCCGATTCCTACAAAAAAGCTCACCACCGCCCATATATTTCCGCCCTCCTCGCCGTGTATCTCGCTCAATGCCTCTGTTGCCTTGGGTAAAATTTCAACAAATGACACATAGAGCATTACTCCCGCAGAAAAACCCAGAGCAATAGATAAAAACTTTTTGTCCGTTTTCTTTTTGAGTAACGCCATCGCACTTCCAATTCCCGTTGCAAGTCCTGCAAAAAGCGTAATCAAAAAAGCAATTACCACATCATTCATAGTTCATTTCCTCCATTATTATTATCATACCACAAGTCAAGGCTTTATGGGTTAGTTTTAACTAACTTAATTATACACTACAGTTGCTTTTCAGTCAAAACAATTTTATGTTCAAATCTTACAGTATCCACGCAAGTGTAAAATCCGTCTTTTTACTATTTTTGCAAGTTTGGATACTAAACACGACATTTTTTCTTGTTTTTTATGTAATTTTGATGTAAAATGTAATTTAATATTATTGTTTTGGGAGGGAAAAATGAAACAGCTCAGCATTATTGTGAGAAAAGAAAAACTCGAGGAAGTAAAGGAAGCTATTTTAAAATACAGCTCGGGCGGCATGACAATGTATGACGTATTAGGTTGCGGAACATTTGCCGCATCGCTTGATTCTGAGGGACTTGTTTTTACACCCGACATGACAAGAGACGTTCATTTGACGTCAAAAATCCGCTTTGATGTAGTCGTTCATGACCACGAAGTCGAGGAACTTATGAATAAAATCTGCGATGCCGCCGAGACAGGCCAGTTTGGCGACGGCAAGATTTTCGTAAGTCCCATCGAGCGCGCAGTGCGTATCCGCACACGTGAATGGGACACAGAAGCACTATAAATATTTTAGGAGAATAAAATGAGAGTCATAGAGCACCCGATTTTAGGGACGCTTGACACAGCGAACAAGGTAACAATTTATTTTGACGGAAAGCCCATCGAAGCGCTTGCGGGAGAACCCATATCAGCCGCACTTGTAAATGCCGGAATTGTCGCATTTAGAAAGACGCACAAAAGCGGAGAGCCTCGTGGGATTTTTTGCGCAATAGGCAGATGTACCGACTGCATGATGATAGTAGACGGAGTTCCCAACACCAGAACTTGCGTCACCGCTGTTCAGGACGGAATGCACGTTAAAACGCAAAACGGTCTTGGAGGTTTTTGCGAGGAAGGTGCAAACTCATGAAAAAAATAACTACAGACATTGCGATAATCGGCGCAGGTTCTGCGGGACTTTGCGCCGCAAACATGGCAGCTTCTTCTGGAGCAAATGTGCTCGTATTAGACGAAAACCACCTGCCCGGCGGTCAACTTTTTAAACAGATCCACAAATTTTTCGGTTCTCGCGCACACAGAGCAGGCGTTCGTGGCTTTACTATCGGCGAACAGCTTCTTGAAAGCGTAAAACAGAGCGGAGCGCAGGTTTGGCTGGATTCGCTCGTATACGGCATTCAGCAAAATTTACAACTCGGAGTGGTGTACAACGAAGAGCATTGCGTAGTCGATGCAAAAAAGGTCATCATCGCTTCGGGCGCAAAGGAAAATTACATGCCCTTTCCCGGCAGCACTCTGCCCGGCGTCATGGGCGCCGGTGCGGCACAGACTATGATAAACGTAAACAGGGTTTTACCCGGAAAAAAAGTTCTCATGCTGGGCAGCGGAAATGTCGGCCTCATCGTCTCCTACCAACTTCTTCAAGCGGGAGCGGATGTCGTTGCACTCGTCGAAGGTGCGCCGCAAATCGGCGGCTACGGAGTTCATGCGGGAAAGATTAAGCGCGCGGGAGTTCCTATATTTGTCGGTCATACTATAAAGAAAGTGTCGGGCGAAGGCAAGGTCGAGCAGGTCGAGATTGTCGCCGTAGACGAAAACTGGCAACACATTAAAGGAAGCGAAAAGACGTTTGATGCGGACACCGTATGTCTTGCAGTGGGGCTTAATCCCATGACAGAGCTCGTATGGATGGCGGGCTGCGCGTTTGATTTTATTCCGGCGTTCGGCGGGCACGTTCCGCTTCACGACGAAAATATGGAGACAACCGTAAAGGGACTTTATGTTGCGGGCGACGTAACGGGAGTTGAGGAGGCATCCTCCGCTATGGAAGAGGGAAATCTTGCGGGAGTTTGTGCCGCACATTCACTCGGATTATTAACCGATGAACAGGCACTAGAAAAAAAGAGCGAAATTTTGGCAAGGCTTTCCATACTGCGTTCGGGAATGTTCGGGCAAAAAAGACGGCTTGCCAAGGACTCACAGCTTTCTAACATGCGAGATTTTATGGCGAAAGGGGGAAGATGACATGCAAGGAGTGATTTATACCGGGGTTATTTCAAGCGAGGAGCTGAAAAAATGTCCCGGGATGCCAAGCGAGGGTCGGATGAGCAAAGGAAGCGTCGCCAGAGTTGAATGCATACAGGAAATCCCATGCAATCCTTGTGAGGGTATCTGCCCGACAGGCGCTATAAAAATCGGCGAAAACATAACAGATTTACCCGTTTTAATCGAGGATAAATGTACAGGATGCGGACTTTGCGTCGCAAACTGCCCGGGTCTTGCCATAACAATCGCAGACAAATCCGGCGATGATGCAAAGATAACATTTCCGTTTGAATACCTTCCGCTTCCAAACGTCGGCGATACTGTTCAAGCGGTCGGAAGAGACGGCATTGTCGTGTGTGAGGGTAAGGTTTTAAAGGTGAGAAGCAATGTAAAGGCATATGACGGCACAACCGTAGTGACCTTGAGCGTTCC
>CAYJIQ010000125.1:5160-6324 GCA_964370275.1 uncultured Christensenellaceae bacterium | reverse complement strand
AACCGTGATAGTTCCCGGCGTCAACGTTATGGAGTCCGCTAAAGTAACTCTAGTGAATGATTTCTTGAAGTCGCAAGTGAAGTGAACTATCATAGGTTGAAGTTCGTTGTTTTTTCTTAAAACAAGACCGATTACTTTCCAGTTTGAAATCCAAATCTCTTGAAGTAATGTTGCCACATATTTAATGACTTTGGGGATTTTCTTAACTATCCAAAGTTCTTTTTTTAGGCTTAATCCCAAGAACCTGTAAGCGAAAAACATGAGAACTGCGCCGATTCCGACTCCTATAAAAAGCAATTCCCAGGTAACTCTGCCGTTAAAGACAATCCATAACAATAAAAATAAAATAAACACTTTGCATACCTCCCAAAGAAAAATGCATATAAATTGTAACACTTCATATTAAAAATAGCAAGTGCTGAAGATGAATAAATTGAATTTTTATCAGTTGAGTGAAAGAAACGCCTTTGCAGTGCAGTTGCAATATAAAATACTTGACACGCAGGCAAAGGTTGTGTATAATATCAAAGTCAAGTAAATGAGCTTGACAAAAGAGGTGCTGAGTGGTTAAAGATTTAAGCAAAGCGGACTTGCTCGATTTATACGGCAACATGCTTACAAAAAAACAGTATGATATAATGGACATGTACTTTTTCGGAGACCTTTCCTTCGGCGAAATATCCGAAAACGAAGGGATTTCCAGGCAAGCGGTAGCAGACTGTGTAGCGAAGTGTTCAAAAAAGCTCGACGAATACGAACACACACTAAAAATGCAAAAAAGGTACAATGCTACGAAAAAACTACTGAGCGCAATAGAAGCAACTACACCTAATGACGAAATAACCGAGCTGGCAAAACATGTACGTTCGGTTTGGGAGGATGCTGATGGCATTTGAAGGATAAAGCGAAAAACTACAAAGAGTATTTGATAAACTTACTAAGCGAGGAAAACTTTCAGAGTCGGACATCAAAGCGGCAATGAGAGAGGTTAAACTCGCTCTTTTAGAGGCAGACGTAAACTTTATGGTCGTTAAAGACTTTGTTAAGGTTGTCTCGCAAAAGTGCCTTGGCGCAGAGGTCATGGAAAGCCTGACTCCCGGACAGCAGGTAATTAAAATAGTTCGAGATGAGATGATTTCTCTGCTGGGAGGAGTAAGAAGTGAC
>CAYJIQ010000125.1:0-5150 GCA_964370275.1 uncultured Christensenellaceae bacterium | reverse complement strand
AATTATCCTAATGGCGGGTTTACAGGGTGCTGGTAAGACAACAATGTGCGGAAAGCTCGCAAAGTACTACAAAAAACAGGGAAGAGACCCGATGCTTGTTGCCTGCGACATCTACAGACCTGCGGCAGTAAAACAGCTTATGGTTGTCGGCGAACAGGCTGAGGTTGCAGTTTATCAAGAAGGCCAAAACAAACCTCGTGACATTTACAACAACGCTCGAGAGCAGGCAAGAATAAACGGAAATGACATTATTATAGTCGATACCGCCGGTCGCCTTCATATAGACGATTCTATGATGAGCGAGTTAAAAGAGCTAAAGGAGCTTGCACAGCCAAACGAAACTTTGCTTGTTATAGATGCGATGACGGGTCAAGATGCGGTTAATGCCGCAAAAGCATTTAACGAAGAAGTCGAGCTGACAGGTGTTATCATGACTAAAGTCGACGGAGACACCCGAGGAGGCGCGGCGCTTTCTGTCAAGGCTGTTACAGGCAAGCCGATAAAATTTACGGGTGTTGGTGAAAAGCTTGACGACATAGAACCATTTTATCCGGACAGAATGGTTTCAAGAATTCTTGGAATGGGCGACATGCTCACCCTCATTGAGAAGGCAGAGACTGCATTTGAAGAAAAAAAGGC
This sequence comes from uncultured Christensenellaceae bacterium, assembly GCA_964370275.1. Lineage (GTDB taxonomy): Bacteria > Bacillota > Clostridia > Christensenellales > Christensenellaceae > CAYJIQ01. The sequence goes on along the minus strand of CAYJIQ010000125.1, from coordinate 4,511 downwards.
GATCGAGATGGAAAAGAAGATGCGCCAAAATCAGCTCGACTTAAACGACTTTTTAGAACAGATGCAACAGATGAAAAACATGGGATCGATGCAGGAGATGCTGGCAATGATTCGCGGTGGAAACAAGCTTGCTGGAATGTCGTTTGATGAAAAGGCACTCGCAAAAACAGAGGCAATTATAACATCTATGACTCCAAAAGAGCGCACTAATCCCTCTATAATAAATGCAAGCAGAAGAAAGAGAATAGCTGCAGGAAGCGGTTCAAGCGTTCAGGAGATAAACAGACTTCTAAACCAGTTTGACCAAATGAAGAAGATGTTAAAGCAGTTTACAGGGAAAAAAGGCAAACGCAGAGGCGGTCTTGCCGGACTATTTTAAGCAATCGACACTTTTTGCCGATCTGGCATGAAGGATTGACAATAATATATAAGACACTAAGGAGAACAAAAAATGGCAGTTAAGATTAGATTTAAGCGTATGGGTAGCAAAAGAAATCCGATCTACAGACTCGTTGTCGCAGACAGCAGAGCTCCAAGAGACGGCTCTTTCATCGAAGAAATCGGCTACTACAGCCCGCTTACAAAGGAAACGAAGATCGATACAGACAAAGCGGCTGATTGGATCAGCAAAGGTGCACAACCTACAGATACCGTAAGAGCACTATTAAAGAAAAACGGCGTGGTAAAATAACGCTCGGAGGTTAATATGCAAGAGTTAGTAGAGTACATTGCAAAGAATCTTGTTGATGACGCGCAGCAGGTTTCGGTTAAAAGCATGGAAGTGGACGGCAACGTTGTTATTGAGCTATCGGTAGCTCCCGAAGAAATGGGCAAGGTAATCGGAAAACAAGGCAGAATTGCAAAGGCAATTCGCACCGTCGTTAAGGCAGCAAGCGTTAAGGACGAGAAGAAATACTCTGTTGAAATTGTATAATGAAGCAGTATTTTGAACTTGGAAAAATACTAAAACCCCAAGGAATCAAAGGGGAAATAAAGTTAAAGCCCTACTCGGACGACCTGAGCAAGTTTTCGGATCTCGAGAGGGTTTACTTTAAGAATGGCGATGTGTATGAAAGTGTCGTGGTTATAAAAGCACGCACATATAAACATTTCGCCTATCTGGCGTTGCACGGATGTGAGGACAGAAATGCAGCCGAGCTTTTGAGGAACAAAACTTTGTATATCAAGCGCGAGCAGGCGGCAAAACCCGAGGAAGGACAGCACTTCTTAGTAGACCTTGAAGGTCTGGAGCTTTCTGATGAAAACGGCATAATTCTTGGAATTGTAGACAATATCATGAATACGGGAGCGGCTGATATTTACAACATATCGGGCGAGAATAACTTCATGTTTGCAGCGGCGCCGGGTGTAATTCTTGAGGTCACAAAAGAAAAAATTGTCGTCGACTCAAAGAGGCTTGATGAGGTTGCTGTGTATGATTGATTTTAACGTGCTTACGATTTTCCCTGAAATGTTTGATGCGTTTGCTCATAGTATTTCAGCAAAGGCTATAGAAAATGAGCTTATCTCCTTAAATTTATACAACTTTAGGGAATGGACGACGGACAAACACAGAAGAGTAGACGATTATCCATTTGGCGGTGGTGCCGGAATGTTAATTTCACCACAGAGTGTTTTTGATTGCATGGAGCAAGTTACGCAAAAGCGTGAAAAAACAATCAGTATATACATGTCTCCAGGGGGTAAGGTTCTCGACAACGACTTGGTAAAGCACCTAGCACAATATGAGGAAATTAACATACTTTGCGGCCACTACGAGGGAGTTGACCAGCGCATAATAGACGAGCTTATCGACATCGAAGTTTCTATTGGCGACTACGTACTCACGGGTGGAGAAATACCGGCTATGGTTCTTATGGATTGTGTGATTAGGTTTGTGCCGGATGTTCTCGGAAACGAACAAAGCGCACAGGGAGATTCACACAGCACAGGGCTTCTTGAAGGGCCACACTACACTAGACCTGCTGATTTTAGGGGGCTGAAGGTGCCGGACGTGCTTCTTAGCGGGCATCATGCAAATATCGAAAAATGGAGACACGAAAAGTCTCTTGAAAAGACAAAGATGATTAGGCCGGATTTATATGCAAAATATAAGGAGTAGTCATGGGAATATTTTTTAAGCTGTTTGCGCATAAGGATCCTTATGATATTAGCGGAACAGAAGATTGTTTTTATAGTGCAACTAAAAAAATCGTCGAGTATCATGCAAAAAACTGCCTCGAATATAGGAAAATCCTCGATGCAAGTGGCTTTGAAATGGCTCAGCTAAATAGTATTGAAGATATTCATAAAATCCCTCCACTTACGTCACTGTATTTTAAAAGAAATAATATTTATTCAATTACTGACAACAAAATAGTACTAAAAGCTGAGTCTTCGGGTACAAAGGGAAGTAAGAGTCATATCGCATTTGATAAGAAGACTCTAAAATACGGAATCACTATGATGATTCGCTTTTTTTCGTACCAAAAAATAATTTCCATTAAGCCTGTTCGCTACATATTTTTAGGCTATTCACCCAAAGAAAATCCTGATTTGGGTGCGGCGAAAACTGCGTATCATACTTCAAAATTTGCACCTTCACTTAGCAAAACCTTTGCCATTAAAAAAACTGAAAACGGCTATAAACCGAACGCTGAAGAGATTTTGCGAATACTTAACGACCATCCAAAAGGAAGGTTTAGGTTTGTCGGTTTTCCGTATATGATGTACTTCTTGACGAAAGAATTAAAAGACAGAAATTTAAGATTTAACCTACATAAAGGTTCGAAGATTCTGCTAGGAGGTGGCTGGAAGGGGTTTGAAAGTGTGCCGGAAAGTGAATTTTACGAGCTTCTCGGAGATACTCTTGGAATAGGAAGAGAAAATATAACGGAGTTTTTCAGTGCGGTAGAACATCCTTTGCCGTATGTTAAGTGCAAATGCGGAAACTTTCACGTCCCAATTTACAGTAGAGTGATAATAAGAGATGCTTTTACTCTTGAACCAAAAAAAGATGGGGAGCCGGGGATTTTAGGATTTGTGAGCCCGCTTGTATGGAGCATGCCGCTGGTTAGTGTAATGACTGATGACATTGCAGTTTCAGGACAAGGCTGTCCGTGTGGAAACAGTGCACCGTACTTTACGCTGTTGGGGAGGGCTGGGGTTAGTGGTATAAAAACTTGTGCCGCACAGATTGTGAGGGAATGATTATGAATATTTACAACTCTACTAAAAATATTGAAAATGAGATTAGAAGCGCGCGAATGAAGAGCATCGATGTGAATGAGGTGATTTTTGCATGCGATGAATTAAGCAGGAAAATCAGTTTCGAAGAACATGTCGCTATGTTTGAAATCCTCGGTATTTCTCAGGAAATTGCAAAGGAGTACCTGATTAACGCAAAAGATTTTTTGTCCGCAACAAATTTAGAAGGTAGAGTGAAAACTGAACTATCCCATTATAATTCCACTGTCGAGTCACATGGTAAATCTTTTTCTTTGCGCACAATTCCGGTAGGCACTATATTGCACATAGGCGCTTCGAACGCTGATGCGCTTGCTGCGTATAGCGTTATTGAAGGTCTGCTAACGGGCAACCTAAACCTCGTTAAATTGCCAAAAGAAGATGTTTTCTCGGTAGTGTTGCTCGATGAACTTGTTAAAATACAGCCAAAGCTTACAGAGTTTATCTTTTTGTTTGATATTCCTTCAAGCAACAGAGCTTTTATGGCAAAACTTATTGAGTTTGCAGACATTGTAGCTGTGTGGGGTTCAGATTCGGCGGTGAAGGGAGTTAGAGAGCTTTGTCCAGCCAACGTTAAAATTGTTGAATGGGGGCATAAAATTAGTTTTGCCTATGCAACCATGGAGTGCACTGACGATGATCTTAGAAAAGTAGCAATTAATATGTGCAAAACAGATGGGCTTTATTGTAGTTCTTGCCAAGGTGTTTTCCTGGATACGAGGGATATGGATGCTTTGAATGAGTTTGCGAAGCGGTTCTTGAACATTTTGCGAATAGTTCGTGATGGTTTTTCAGATCCGAACATTTATCTTGAGGCGCGAAAATCACTAGAATTTTATACCGAGAAGCTCGAAGCTGTTTCTACTAAGAAAACTGTTTATAAAGATAGGGGAGTTGGAGTGATCGCCTATGCAGACAGTCAGCCGCAAACCTCTTATATGTTTGCACACTGCTGGGTAAAGAGACTGCATAGAGATGATATTGCAAGCATCCTAATTCCCCACAAAAATCACTTGCAAACAGTAGCGCTTCTTTGCAACGAAAAAGAACGCCCTCACCTTGAAAGCGTTCTCATAAAAACCGGATTAACTAGAATTTTCGCCGATGCGTCTGCAATGTCGACTAATTATCTCTGCCTTCCGCATGACGGAGTTTTTGCACTATCACAGTACGTGAAAGTGGCAAGTGTAGAGTTATTATAGGTGCCTGTATATGCTACCCGGTTGGAGAGTTCTGCCTGCCGTTTCAAACATTTGGTCTACGGT
>CAYJIQ010000124.1:0-6359 GCA_964370275.1 uncultured Christensenellaceae bacterium | reverse complement strand
TTTACAAGTCCCGTCGGCGGATTTGAGCGTCGTGTGCAGTTTTGCATAGCCTTCTGTGTAGCTTTGTGCAAGTTTTTCCCTGAGCGACGCGGGCAGGTTAGACATTTGCTCAAACGGCGTTAGTGAAGCGAGCCAACCGAGAAGTTGCTTTGCGCGAAAACCTTTTTCTCCCAGCTCTTCAATGATAATTTTAAGTTCGGGTTGTGTCATTCCCAGCAACTGTTGTCTCATAGTTTTTTCTCAAACCCCGCTATAAAAAACCCGTCTATTCCGTCAAGATGCGGGTAAAGCTGGATGCTTCCCGAACATCTCGGTGCGAGAATTGCGGGCAAAAACTGTTTTAAATCCATCGGCACAAAGCTTTCGTCTGCAAAGCTTCTTGCCACTTCATCGTTTTCCTTGCGGTTTATCGTACATGTCGAATAGATAAGTTTTCCGCCTTTTTTTACGTATTTAGACGCATTTTGGAGAATTTTTTGCTGTATTTCCGCAAGCGCTTCCATGTCCTCGGGCTGTTTTTTATATTTTATGTCGGGTTTTCTGTATAAAAGCCCGAGCGCCGAACATGGTGCGTCCACTATAACTCTGTCAAACCGCTCTACCCAGTCTTGCTTTAGCTCGAGTGCGTCCGCACAAACCGTCTGCGCCTCCACTCCCAGCCTGCTAAATTCCTTGTTCATAAGTTCCACCCTATGCGGATGAATGTCGCAGGAGACGAGCTCACTCGGTTCGTATTCCCAAGCAAGTGCGCTCTTTCCGCCCGGTGCGGCGCAGATGTCGAGAACTTTGTCGCCCTTTTGTATGTCCGCCGCCTCCACCACGAGCATAGAAGCTTCTCCCTGCACGCAAAGTTTCCCCGATTTAAATAGGTCGAGCTCCGCCACAGCCGTTATGTTTCTTATATAGTATGCACGCTGCGAAAACCGACCCATGTCGTATTCAAAGCGCATCTTTGATTCAAATTCATCTTTATCTATTTTGCGTAAGTTTGCCCGAACGCACGTAAGCCCCGGTTCCGCTGAGTATGACATCATGTCCTGCGCAAACTCGAATCCATATTCATCTATATATTTTTTCGCCAACCACTCGGGGTAGCTGTACATTACAGACAGGAATTTTACCGGGTCTTTTTCTTCGTCCGGATATTCAAAACAGCCGAGGTTTTCGCTAACCTTCCTCAGCACCGCGTTTACAAATCCCGCAAGTTGCCGCTTTCCCGCATATGAAACGAGTTTTACACTCTCGTTTACCGCCGCCGATACCGGCACGCTTTCAAAGTACATAAGCTGGCAAACGCCTATTCTAAGTACGTTTTTAACCGCTCGCTTTATCGACTTTCCGTCGGTAAACATCGCAACTACATAGTCGATTCTGCCCCTGTTTTCAAGCACAGTAAAACACAGCGCACTCGCAAACCTGCGCTCCACCTGTTCTTCTAACTTACCTATGTTCGCATTGAGTGCAAGGTTGAAGTACGCTCCCTTGTCAACTTCCTCAAGCACATTAAACGCAACCTGCCTTGAATTCACTGCATTCTCCTTAATTTAGTAATAAGACCTTGGGCTCTGCCCAAACCCGAACAAAGACCTTGGGCTTTGCCCAAACCCACAAGGGACGAGCCGTCCCTTGACCCTGCTGACAAAACTTCGTTTTGTTGGGGGTAATTGTTGCCGAAAGTTTTGTCGAAAATTGCCCCAATAGCGGGGGTCAATTTTGTTGTCGGTATTTACTCAGAGTCCCCTGCCCTCAGCACTACTATATATTTGTCCGCAAAAGCGAAGCGGACAAAAAGCACAAACTTCCTGTTTCACAAAACCCTACCCCAAGGTCTTGACTTTTACAAACTGCGACCACGCAGAAAGTCCTTTGTGTTCATGCGCTTTGTGCCGGGTGCTTGGATTTGAGCGAAGGAAATTACACCGTCGCCCGCTTGAATGTGCAAACCGTTTTTTGAATCCGAACATACAAACTGCCCACAAGTACCGACATCATCCGAAACAATCTCGGGACAAAAAAGCTTTATCTTTGCGTCTCCGTGCGCCATCCACATGCCGGGAGCAGGGTCGAGCGCAAGCGCAAGATTTTTTATATCACGGCAAGACATGGAAAAATCCACCTGCCCGAAACCACGCTCAAACATGGGAAAATAAGTTGCCTCTGCCTCGTCTTGTGGAATACTGTCTATGCCCTCGCCCACCACCATGTTAAGCGTCTTAACCAAAAGTTCTGCACCAACTATAGAAAGTTTGTCCCGAAGTTGTCCGCCGGTCATGCCTTCGATCTCAACTTCGCTCTTTAAGAGCATATCGCCGGCATCAAGCTCGTATGCGGTAAGCATTGTGGTGATACCCGAAACGCTCTCGCCTTTTATTATAGCCCATTCTATAGGTGCGGCGCCTCGATACTTTGGCAGCAGCGACCCATGAACATTGACACAGCCGAGCTTTGGTATCGCTAAAATCTCCCGAGACAAAATATGCCCAAATGCACAAGTAACCAGCAAATCCGGTTCTAGCGAGGCCAGCGCCTCTACCCCATCCCTGCTCGTTCTCTCAAACTGAAAAACCTCTATCCCAAGCTCCTGCGCACAAACCTTAACGGGCGGACTTTTCATCTTATGCCCTCTTCCCGTCTTCTTGTCGGGCTGTGTTACTACAGCAACGACGTTAAATCCGTCGCCATGAAGTGCGCAAAGAGAAGGCAACGCAAACTCCGGCGAACCCATAAATACAATGCGCAAATCCTGTTTTTTCTTATCCGTCTTAAGCTTCATAATATCCTAATGTTCGTGCCCGCAATCGCAGTCGTGCCCTTCGCCACCCTCGCAATCCTCGAGCATAATCTCCTCTTTCATAACCTCGACAAAAACCGTGCCGTTTAAGTGGTCTATCTCGTGGCAAACCGCACGAGCAAAAAGCCCTTCGCCGTTATAAGTGTGTTCCTTGCCGTCGAGCCCCAGCCCACGCACGCGCACCCACTGCGGTCTGTCTACAATCCCGCTTCTTCCGGGCACGCTCAGGCAACTTTCAGCCTCGGCTTGCTCACCATTTTGCTCTAAAATCACAGGATTTATAAGCGCTATCGGCGGATTTTTCCCACCATCGAGTACAATCACCCGCTTTAGCACACCAACCTGGGGTGCCGCAAGCCCAACTCCGTTTACATTTTCCATTGTCTCCATCATATCCTGAACGAGTTCTCGTATCCTCGGAGTAATCTCCGCTACATCCTTGCTTTTTTTTGAAAGCGTATCATGCGGATACTCCAAAATATTTCTTAATGCCATTAAAATAGTTCCTCTCTTCGTGCAAATTTATAAAACTCTGTATTTTATCACAATATCTCGCCCGGATCTATATCGAGGCAGACACCCTTATACTTTATCCCCAGCGCAAGAAGCTCGTCTCTGAGCTTTAGCGTGTGCTTGTTGTTAGCCACTTTTATGAGTATATGAAAGCGAAAATTATCCTGTATCCTCTCTATCGGTGCAGGTTTCGCCACTTGTAAAATTATATCAGATAAATACGGGAAAAGTAACCCCCCTAATTCATTTTCAAGCATATTCATCGTCTTTTGCGCCTCCTCTTGCTTGGCACTTGTTATCAAAAACCGATACAGCTTTGAAAACGGCGGAAGCGCAAGCGCCTTTCTCAACCCCATCTCCGACTCATAAAACCCGCTGTAATCGTGATTTTTTACGTAATCCATTACAAAATGATCCGGCGAAAATGTCTGGACGACAACCCTGCCCTGCCCCGACCTTCCGGCACGTCCTCCGACTTGCTCTATAAAGGAAAACATTCTCTCGTTTGCCCTAAAATCACCCGCGTTAAGCATGTTATCGGCATTTACCACACCTGCGAGTGTCACGTTTTCAAAGTCAAACCCCCTGGCGATCATCTGCGTTCCGACGAGCACATCTGCATTCCCCGAGGCAAACTCTGAGTATATATCCTCGTGTGCACCCTTTGCTCTGGTCGTGTCAAAATCCATGCGCAACAGTCTCGCCCTTGGGAAAAACTCTCTAATTTGCGTCTCAAGTTGTTGTGTCCCCAGCCCTCCGAGTTTTATAAATTTGTCGCCGCACTCGGTGCACTTTTTTTCAAATTTGCGCTCATATCCGCAGTAATGGCACTTTAGCGTGTCCGAACTTTTATGGTACTTCATGGGAATATCACAGTGCGGGCACATTTGCACGCTCCCGCAACTCATACACGTTGCCGAGGCAGAATACCCCCTCCTGTTTAAAAAGAGCAAAATCTGCTCACCCCTTGCTAGGCAACCCGCCATCTCCTCCTGCAAAACCGCAGATAGAGCTGAGGGATTTCCCCGCAAAAACTCCTTGCGCATGTCCACCACATTTATTGGCGGCAAGCTTAGTCCGCGCACTCGATTTTTTAAATTTATAAGCTCGTATATGCCCATCTGCGCCTTGGCATAATTTTCGAGCAGCGGAGTCGCCGAAGCGAGAACGAGCGTTCCCTGCGATATCTTGCATATCATACGCGCGACCTCGTGTGCGGTATACGGAGGATAATTTTCCGCCTTATAGCTTGGTTCGTGCTCCTCGTCAAGAATGACAATCCCAATATTTTCAAGCGGAGCAAAGAGCGCACTCCTCGCACCCATGACAATTTTTGCCTCACCCGACATGACCCGAGTCCATTCGTCAAACCGCTCTCCATCCGAAAGCGAGCTGTGAAACATCGCCACCATGTTCGGAAAATTCCCTTCAATTTCAGAAAAAAGCTGTGGCGCAAGCGCAATTTCGGGGACGAGCACAATTGCATTTTTACCCGAGCTCAAACACCGCCTTACCGCCTCAATATATACCTGCGTCTTTCCGCTTCCCGTTACCCCATGGAGCAAAATTGTGTTCTGTTTTGCAGTATCAACACTCGTTGCGATGCGTTTCACCGCAAGAGATTGCTCCTCGTTTAGCACTATTTCCTTTTGCTGTCTTTTAAGGTGAGCATAGGGCACACGCCTGATGTTCTCTGCCTCAACGCTGACTATATTTCGGTTTTTTAGCTGTTTTACCGCAGATGGCGCACACTTTGAAAGGAGAATATCTCCCTGTTCAAGAGCACGCAAAACCTCTAGCACTCTTGGAAATTTTACGACACCTTCCTTTGAAAAACACCGCCCCATTTCGGCTTTTAGTTCATCTTTTGAAACCGCAAGCCTTACAACCTTTCCAGTCTTTGTACTCGTTCGTTTTATGCCGGCGGGAATCATTAGGCGCAGCGCCGCACTGAGCGGACAGCCGTATCTTTGCGTCATCATGTGCGCCAGTTCCGCCTGAGCTTTGGTCAAAACCGCACCATCTCCCAAAACTTTGCCTATCGACTTTAGGTGTTTTGCATCGACATCGGTGCTCTGTTTAAGCCCAACTACAATTCCCTCAATTTTTCGATTTCCGAAGGGGACCAGCACCCTGCAGCCTATAACGGCATCTTGTCCGCACGAATAGTCGTATATTTTGTCTACATTGGCGTGAACTATGTCCACACAAACCTCTGCTATCACTGCAAGCCTCCCCGAGAAGTATTCTGCCACCATTTTACCACAAATGAAACTAAATTGAAAACATTAGTTACTAAAAGTTGTCAACAATTCGCGTGTGTGATAAAATGTCACCATGGGAAATAACGAGTACCTCTCAAGCAAAAATAAGCGAAAAAAGCAGTCTAAAAAGCCTGCCAACCAACAACATAGTGCAAAAAAACAAACCTCTCAGCCGAGCGGGTCTGTTAATGCACCAAAAAAACAACCACCTTCTTCAAACAAAACCAAGGTTTTAAAGGCTCAACATCCGCACTACAAACCGACAAACAGCGATCATCCCGGAGTTTCGGGTAAAACGACCCGTGAGCAAGCATTTAAAACAAAGATAATGCACGAACAGACCTCAATAAAAAAGACGACGGCGAGTCGTTCTCCGAAAAAAAAGCCCCGCACCCACGTAAAAAAGAGATTTCTCATGATACTCTTTTGCGTGCTGTTTATGACGGCAATTGCACTTGCAGTCCACCTGTTTATGCGCACGGAAAACATCACCGTCTCGGGAAACTTAACGATTCGCGACAACACAGTAATCGAACTTTCGGGAATAGAGCTTGACGGACATCTGTTTGATGTGGAGGTAAGCGAAGTAAAAGCGAGCCTCGAAACGCATCCTTACTTACAATTTGTCAGGCTGGACTACACATTTCCAAACAGTGTGGACATCGTGGTTGACGAGCGCACCGAATCGGCGGCAATCCTAAACGGTTCAAACCTAATCCAGATAGACTCCTCGGGCATCGTCCTTGGAATTATTCCATATACCGAAAATTATGCCTTGCCGATAGTAACCG
>CAYJIQ010000123.1:2377-6398 GCA_964370275.1 uncultured Christensenellaceae bacterium | reverse complement strand
CGTCTAACGTTACTGTATCGTACTGTGTAATTTTCTTTTCCATGTCTACCTCTTTTTATTTATATAGCCTTTGCTACTGCGTGCAACTTGTTTATGTAGTCTGCACCCGTCTCGTAATTCGCTCTGTTCATGATGAAGTCTTTTGCGCATGTCAGCACAATCTGTTCTGCTCTAACACGAGCTTTTTCGTCTGAAATTGTAGTTAAGTCTTTAACTTGTGCCATACCAACCGTACGTCTTGTCATCTCAAGACCGGCAACACCTGCTGTATCCTCTAGAATTGTGCCAAGGAAATACTCCTTATATCCATCGACTTTAGCCATGGCGTCTGTAACTTTTTCGTCAAACAGTTTGTCGTACTTAGTTTTAAACATGTCGATTGTGTCTGCAACAACACTTTCTACCCATGCAAGATATTCCTTTTTATACTCTTGATCTTCAATAGTTGCATCTCCGTTTGCCCATGCAAAAATCATATTTGCTACGACGTTTCCGATATCGTATCCCATCGGTCCGTAAAACGCAAACTCCGGATCCATAACTTTTGTCGAACCTTCTTTGATGAAGATCGATCCTGTGTGAAGATCTCCATGAATTAGCGACTGAGCATTGTTCATGAAGTCATATTTTAGCTTTGCGACTTCGAGGTGAAGTGCTTTGTCTGAATATACTTCTTTCTTAATGAATTCCATGTTCGGCTCAAACGCTCTGTTTCTTTTAAGCTCATCATTGTACGGTTCAGTATAAACGAGCGGCTCAGAGATATCTGCACAAAGCTGCGGATTTATGTAGTTTTTAACAAGAGCTTTCTTTTCTTTGGAGTCCATAACTCTGTCTGAAGATAAAAGTAATGTGTTTACAAGGAATGTAGTGATATCTTCAGAGAAATGTGGGTACATTTTGTGCTCTAAAAGAGCAGTTCTCATAACCTTATACTCTGAAAGGTCTTCCATAGCAAAGCAGTTCATAACTGCATCATACATGAATATTTCAGGAACCAGCCCCGGACAAAGTTCGTCTTCGAGCTTTAGAATCTCAACTTCGATTCTGTTTCTATCTGTCGAAAGTTTGAAGTCTGAAGAAATTCTGGCTTCTCCACCTGCTTGCTTTAGTATTACAGATTTACCAGTGCTCGCTTCCCCAATTCTAAACACGTAGTTTAAATTTCCGTCTCCAATTTCCTTTGCGCTAAGCACTGCATCCGGAGCAAAGATATCCATTTTTTGTTTAATGTAGTCCACAACCTGATCCGTCGTCATCAAAAAATAATTGCTAAAATCTAACATAATTTTGCCTCCTAATATTTATATTTAATAGTATTTTTACTTTGAATTCTGAGTAAGTATTTATAAATTTTCGGTGCACGGCGAACCGCGCACCTTATTGTTCTATCAGTCTTTATTACGTACGTATGTAAGTGCAAGTGCAATTGCAAGAACGGCACCTTTAACTATGTCCATTGCGTAGAAGGGAACCCCTATCATAACAAATCCATTTTCGATTATTCCAACAAGCGCAGCACCGGCGAGCGTTCCTAAAGGATTCGCTTTGCCCGCACCGGCAACCGAGAAACCGATATATGCAGCTGCAACAGACGGCATGAGGTAAGGTACACCGGCGTTAACCTGTGCGCTACCATTGTATGCCGCAAGCAAAATTCCTCCGAGAGCGGCAAAAAGTGCGCTCAGCATGTATGCAAGGACTCTGTATTTATTTACGTTTATGCCCGAAAGTCTCGCTGCTTCTCTGTTTCCGCCAACAGCATACATGTATCTGCCGTGCTTTGTGAATGTAAGGAAGAAGAAAGCGAATGCAACTACGATTAACATGATTGGAATGATGTACTCAGCTTTTCCCAAATCTCTAAAGAAATCGGGGATGTAGCCCGGCGCCTGTTCGCCTGTGGTAAAAGTCATTCTTTCTGTTATCGCTCCACCCTGTGTGTATGTTAGTGCAACACCTTGGAAGATAAACATTGTCGCCAAACTCGCGATCATGTCTGTAATCTTAAGCTTAACGATTAAAATGCAGTTTACGAGTGCCGCACTTAGGCAGGCAACCAGCGTTATTAGTATCGAAACTCCAACGCTTGCAAACGCATACCAAACGAACATTGAGATTACAACCGCACCCGCAAAGTTTGCAGTAACGCCGACAGAAAGGTCCATGCCGTTTACAGTTAGCGAGAATGTAAGACCGATTGCAATAATCGTCGTTATCGAGATACTTCTGAGTATCAATATCATGTTTGTACCGGTTAGAAACCTACCCGGCATTGCAAAGGTAAAGAACAGGAACAATACTGCTATCATGAGCAACATGCCCCAGTTTGTGACAAAATCAAGACCTGATTTTTTTTGTTTTATTGTCTGTTTTGAGTTCATATCAAATTCCTCCTGTTGAGTAGTAGAGAAGTTGCTTCTCGTCTGTGTCGGCGACGGTTAGCTCTGCGACAATTTTGCCGTCATACATGACATAAGTTCTGTCCGCAATCGCTAAAATTTCGCTAAATTCGCAAGATGCATAGATAATTCCTTTGCCATTTTCTGCGAGCCCTTCGATAAGTTCAAAAATATCGCGTTTTGCTCCGACGTCGACACCCTTTGTGGGTTCGTCAAAAATGTATATCTCAGCATCCGTATTCAACCACTTCGCAACGGCTACCTTCTGCTGATTTCCGCCCGAAAGAAGTGCAACTTTCTGGTTTTCGCTCGGCGTTTTAATGCCGAGGTCTGATATAAACTTTCGTGCATCTGCCTTTTCTTTTTTCTTGTTTACTACCATAGATTTTGTATACTTGCTAAGTGCCGCTACGGTAACATTTGAATAAACAGGGTCGCTTACCATGATTCCTTCTTTGCGCCTCTCTTCGGGCACTAGTGCAAAGCCTTGCTTTACTGCGTGTGTGGGAATTTTTACACTAACTTTTTTCCCGTTTAGCACTACCTCGCCGCTTTTTTGTTTCAACACTCCAAAAAGAGTTTTGCAAAGCTCGGTTTTTCCTGCGCCGACCAACCCTGCAACGCCGATAATTTCGCCGCGTCTGACATACATCGAAACATCTTTGATTTTATCGTCCTTTTCCGTAAGTCCTTTGACTTCAAGCAGCTTGTCGCCTATTGCAACGTCCTTTTTAGGATAGTTTTCGTCAAATTTTCTTCCCAGCATGTACTCAACAATCTGGTTCACGGATAATTCCTCATTAAGCGGTAAGCTTATGACATTTTTTCCGTCTCTCATTATTGTAATCTCAGAACAAATTTCATATAGTTCGTTTAATCTATGAGATATAAATATGACTCCGACGTTCTGTTTTTCTATTAGATCACGCACAACCCTAAAAAGTTCCTGTGTTTCGCTGTTTGAAAGAGGCGCTGTCGGTTCGTCGAGAATAAGAAACCGGCAGTTTTCCGCAATACATCTTGCTATAAGAACCATCTGCTTTTGTGCCAAAGAAAGTTCACTGACACGCTTGTTGACGTTAATATCTACATTTAATTTTGCCAGCACCTTTTGTGCTTGGGATTTTAATTCTTTCCATTTTATTAATTGCTTCTTGCCCATATCGTTAACAGTGATGTTAAACATAACGTTTTCGGCAACTGAAAGATATGGAATAAGTGCTGTATCTACTTCTTGATAAACAATTGCTATACGCTGATTAACAGCTGCTTTTGGTGATCTGATTTCTATCGGTTTGCCGTTTGAATAAATTTGTCCTGTATAATGTGTATTTGAGCCGGAAAGCACCTTCATAAGCGTCGATTTACCTGCGCCGTTTGCGCCGATAAGAGCATATGATTTTCCAGTTTCCACTTCAAAATCAACATTAGACAGCGCCTTTACTCCGGGAAACTCAATCGAAATATCCTTCATTTCTATTTTGTAATTTTCCATTTCCGCCTGCCTCTCCAACATGATTTCTCATATCGTAAATTTTTCCGTATACAGACCGAAAACCCGAGAAAGGAGGGAGTGACTCCTCACCGGGTTTTCAGTTTTAAGACTTTTGACCTAAGGT
>CAYJIQ010000123.1:0-2367 GCA_964370275.1 uncultured Christensenellaceae bacterium | reverse complement strand
TCGTGTTATTTACGCTGCGTACATTGCACGAAGTGCTTCCATCCAAGGAGCTTCAAGATCGTCAATCGATTCAAGAGTTCCCCATCCGTCAACAACGTCTGCTAGGTTTTCCATTGTGATTGTATCGTTAAGCTGTGTTGTCTTGATAAGCTGTGCATCAAGTGTGTATTCGTCGTCTGTTTCTTCGCCAGCGAGCTTAAGAGCGATAAGTCTCATGTTTGCGATACCGATAAGTGTCGGGTCAACAGCAGCTGTTGATAGCCATACATCGGGGTTTTCGAGCATGAGGTTGATATCGTCGTTAGAAACGTCGATTGTGAACATAGGCATGTCTGTACGTCCTGCATCGTTAAATGCCTGAAGAACACCCTTTGCAAGTTCATCGTAACAACCCCAAACAGCGTCTACTGAACCTTCTTCAAGTGTAGGAAGAATTCCTGCTGTCTGTGTTGTCATGCTACCACGTGCGTTTGAGCTGTCTGTAGGCTGAACTGTAGCAACAGTTTCGATAAGACCTTCAGCTTCCATTGCAGTGTAAACTTCGTTTCTTCTGTCAAGCGGCGGGATTCCGGGGCCCATGAAAGTTTTAAGAACCTTTACGGGTTCGCCTTCTGTGCCAACTGTTTCGAGCATATCGCCGAGTGAAAGTTCTGCAAGTTTCTGGTCATCCTGTGAAGTCGATGTTACGCCTTCAAGAAGTGCTCCGTTAGCGTCTCCGCCTTCGTATGCAAGTGTATCAAATGTTGAGATTACCATGCCTTTGTCTGCAGCAGGCTTTAACATGTCATATGAGTATGCAAGCTCACCGTGTGAAACGATGATGCCGTCGAAGTCTTGGTTGATAACCTGAGCAACAGTTTCCTGAAGTTTCTGTGCATTACCGTCTGTAACGTATGTTGTAACTTCAAATCCGAAGGATTCACCTTCGCTTATAGCTCCTGCTAGGAACTGCTGTGTGTGGTCTCCTGCTGCAAGGTTTCTTACAACAGCAACTTTAATTCCACCTTCTGTAAATACAGTGGGAACTTCTGCGCTTGATTCTGCAGGCTCTTCACTCTCGGTTGCTTCGCTGGGCTCTTCGCTTTCCGGTGCTTCGCTTGCAGGTGCTTCACTTGCTGGCGCTTCGCTTGCAGGTGCTTCGCTTTCTGCAGGTTGTTGGCAACCCGCAAATACAGTAATTGCCATTAATGCAACTAACATCATAATTAGTACTTTTTTCATGTTTTTCCTCCTGAAATTTTCCTGTTATTATCTTCTCACATGCCACTCCTGCGATGTGTGAAAATCTTCTTATTTGGGCAACATTGCCTCAACATCTGAATGCGGGCTGGGAATTACGTGAACGCCGTAAATATCGCCAACTCTCTTTGCCGCTGCCGCGCCTGCATCTACTGCAGCTTTAACTGCGCCAACATCGCCTCTAACCATTACAGTTACGAGTCCCGAACCAATCTGTTCCTTCCCTACAAGGGTTACATTTGCTGCCTTAACCATTGCGTCTGCAGCCTCTATCGCTCCAATAAGTCCCTTTGTTTCTACCATTCCAAGTGCTTGTCTTTCCATAACTTTCTCCTTTCAAAATCACATCATAACCGTTCGTTGTAATCGTCTATAAAGCCCACTACAGCAATGTCTACCGGCGGATATGGCTTTATATTAAACATCATTGCAGCCTCTTGTCGACTGATCATGTATACAAAATCTCCAATTCCCGCCTGGCGAGTAGCATCTGCCGCTACAACAAGCTTTTTGTCTTCGCCGTTTTCCACGAGACGAACCGCAAGAAGTTTTATTCCCGTCAATCGCTCATCTTTCACAGAGGATACAACGCTACCTTCAACTCTTCCCGTGAACATAACCTTCTCCTTTACAGCTTTCGCTCTAACCTTGAGCTTATCAAAAATCTTTATTACCCGCTACAAATACCCGTCGATCGAACTGATGATAAACCCAACTTTTATTTTGTTGCTTTTTGTTGGTTTCTATTTATTTTATTATGACTTTACAAATTTGTCAATACATTTCTTCACAATAGTCAATAACAATCATTGCAAAAAACCACATTATTTGAGTGGATTTGCGAGGTCGTTTGCGGTCAGCGTTTCACCTCTGACAGTGATATAATCGATGACCCCGCAAATTGTGTCGTCAGCAATCAGTTCTTTGTCGTCAAGTATCATGCACGCACTGCCGCCGTCGTTATTTAACAGCACAATGTCGCCTATTCCCGCATGAGCTCCGTCAAGCACTATCTGTCTAGCGCCAACGGGGTTTCCCTTAAGATCTAGATTTTCAATAATCATGAGCTTATACCCGACAAATCTTTCATCTTTTATAGTCGATACGACGTTACCGACAACCCTCGCA
>CAYJIQ010000122.1:0-6428 GCA_964370275.1 uncultured Christensenellaceae bacterium | reverse complement strand
TCGTATGCATATTTTTCGTCTGAATTATTTATGAGCACACAAAATTCATCTCCGTCTGTGCGGTAAAGTCGGTAGCTGGTGTTTATCATGTTGCCGATGGTTATGGCGATGCTTTGAAGCAGACAGTCTCCGGTTGAGTGTCCGTATGCATCGTTAATTCTACGCAGTTGTTTTATGTCGAGGCAAATAATATAATTTTCTTTGTCTTGAATTTCGCAGTAGTCCGTTGAAAGTTTGAGCATGTTTGCAAGTCCCGTTTGCTTGTCGTAAAACGCTAAGCTTTCAAGAGTATTATGCACCTCTTTGAGCTGGATGTTTTTTTGTGATAAGTCGTTTATCGTCTGCGCGAAGTCAACAATTACGGAAGTGAGAGAAACTAAAAATTCAAATATTAAAATAAATCTCGCCTGTGAATAAACGGGAAGTGAGTTCATAGCATCTATGAGCTCAGCAGCGTTGAGTTTTGCTTCGCGAGCGGTTTTAGTTAGCAGATCATCGTCGGGGTCGTCTATTCGGATTTGTCCGATAATCCAAGCGCCCGCAAGCATATTGTTGACAAAAATCGGCACAGAAGCTGTCCTGAGCCCCGAGTGAGGACAAGTCACGACAGAAGGGTTGCCCGTTTCAAGGTTCTTGTCTATAAGTAGGTTGTTGGTGATCATGCATTTTGAACGAGTTGTGTCGTTTTGAAACATTATAAAACATACCCCGCCGAGATTACTGGGTGTGGTCAGGGGAATTCCGTTTGGATCGACAATAACTGTAGTGATTCCCGACACTTTTGCAAATGATTCTTGCAGGACTTGTAGATACTCGCTGTCTATTAATTGTGTGATTTTTATTCCCTTTTCTCTCATAACTCCCTCCTAAACAATAGCAAGGCTGTGTTTTTAGCCAAAACATCTTTTGTTTAATGATACCACCATAAGTGCTAAAATGAAACATAATATTTTAAAAATTTCATAAAAATTTTGTGCAACAAAAAAGCGAAGGTGATATGCTTCGCTTTTCGTAGGTGTCAGAGTACTCTTTGCAGTTTCTTTTTCAACATTCGTTTGCCCTTTTTCATCCTTTTGCTAAACTGTGGCTCAAGGTATGGCAGAGCTATCATCGTTGCGCCTGCGCCTATTATACTTCCTGCGACGAGTCCAATCATCATTGGTGTTTTCATGTTTTGCTCCTCTCTATATATTATCTTTTAATAATATGTTCAAAGAAGAGTAGTTTTATTTATTTTTGGTACTGATTACACAAACTTTTTTGGATTTGAAGTTACCGAAAAAGGAGCGCTCGTACTCGGTCTGTTTGCAATTTTTTTAAGTTCTTTAATTAAAGCCAATATGTCGCTTTCGGTGTTGAACCTTCCAAGGGAAATTCTAAGTGCGCACTTTGCGGTTTCGGGGGCGACTCCCATGCTTAACAGCACGTGAGAAGGTTCGTGATTGCCCGAAGCACACGCTGAACCCGCAGAACATGCAATTGATGCCATGTCGAGGCGCATAAGTGTCTTTTCGCTTTTTATACCCTCGATGCATATACATAGTATCCCCGGGTGCCTGAGCGTTGGATGGCCGTAGATGTAAAAGTCGGGAATGCTTGAAAGTTCGCTTTCGAGGCGGTTTCTTAGCATAAGAAGTCTTCGTTTTTCCTCTTCAAGATCAGACATGCACATCTTTGCCGCAACTCCGAGGCCGACTATGCCGGGAATGTTCTCGGTTCCGCCCCGTCTTTGGTGTTCCTGCTTTCCGCCGTGGAGAAATTTATCAATTTTTGTTCCGCTTTTTATGTACAGCGCGCCCACACCCTTTGGAGCATATATTTTATGGCCTGAAAGCGAAAGTAAGTCGACTCCCGAGTGAGCCACGTCCACTTCGATGTGTCCTACTGCCTGGACTGCATCGGTGTGAAAAACAGCACCCGAGGCTTTAGCGATTTGCGCAAGCTCTTTTACCGGATTTATCGTACCCACCTCGTTGTTTGCCGTCATAATGCTTACCAATATAGTGTCGCGTTTAATGGCGCGCTTTAGCATGTCGGGAGTTATCATGCCGTATTTGTCGGGAGTCAGATAGGTGATATTAAAACCCTGTGTCGAAAGCCATTTGCATGTTTCGAGCACAGCGCTGTGTTCCGCCTTTGAAGTAATTATGTGCCTGCCACGTTTCTTGTTTGCAAGTGCAGTGCCTTTTAGTGCCCAGTTGTCGCTTTCCGTACCGCCGCCGGTAAAGAAAATTTCGCGAGGCTGTGCGTTTATAAGTGCCGCAACACGTGTTCTTGCCAGCTCTAATCTTGCATGTGCAACTCTAGCGAGTTCGTATACACCCGAGGCATTTCCGTATTCGTCGTCAAGAATTATTTTAATCTCATCAATTACCGCTCTTGCAACTCGTGTAGTGGCGGCGTTATCAAGATATATCATAAGTGTCCCCCTCCTTTAAGGGTTATAGTATATAGTATGCCCTAACTGTAGATTTGCCTGCGGTTTTTTGATATTTATATATCCTGAGCGAAAACATGGATTTAGAGCTTGCACGGTGTCAGTGTGCTGGGTATACTTTCTTTGTGAGTCGCGATGTCTTGTCTATTTCAAATTTACTTTGCCGCCGTAAGAATTTTAGCGATGTCGTCAGTTTCGAGGATTCTTGCGCTTCCGAGTGTGCGCTTTGCATAGTATGTGCCTTTTTGCGCCATTTCGTCAATCTGTGCTTCCGTGACCTCTCTGCCAAGAAGCTCTCTAAAGTTTACGGGAGAGCCGATTTCGCGGAAGAAGTCTTCCATAGCTTTAATTCCCGCCAGGGCATCTGCAAAATCGTCTCCCGTTGGAGTGATTTTCATGACACGATGGGCGAACTTTGTAAAGCGATGGGGGATGTTTGACATTGCGTATCTTGCCCAAGAAGGCCAAACGACGGATAATCCGGCTCCGTGTGCAACGTCGAACATTCCGCTCACTTCGTGCTCGATTTGGTGAGTTGACCAATCTCCGCCGCCCGAACCACACCCTGTTAGGTTGTTGTGCGCAAGAGCTCCTGCCCACATAATGCTTTCACGAGCCGGCATGTTTAGCAGGTCTTTTTTAAGGGTTCTTGCGCTTTGCATGACAGAGACCAGCAGTCCTTCGGCTATGCTGTCCGTGATGTCAAGGTCTTCGTTGGGATGAAAATATCTTTCCATTGTGTGCATGAGGATATCGACAACGCCGTTTACCGTTTGGTCATCGGGAAGTGTTAAAGTAAGCTCGGGATTTAACAGCGCAAATTTGCATATGCAAAAGTCACGAGCAAGGTCGCGCTTGAGTCCGCCCTCGGCTTTAGTAATAACCATTCCGTCGCTCATTTCGCTTCCTGCGGCGGGGATTGTAAGTATGCAACCCGTCGAAACAGCGGATGTCGGAGCTGCCTTTCTTTCAAAGAAATCCCAAACATCGCCATCGTAACAAAGACCTACGGCGATTGCCTTTGCGGAATCTATCACAGAACCTCCGCCAACAGCGAGGATAAAATCTATCTTTTCTTTGCGAGCGAGCTCTATACCTTCGTAAACTGTTGAAAGTCTCGGGTTTGGAACTACCCCTCCGAGCTTGACATATTCAATCCCGGCTTGAGAAATTGCATCTGTGACGGTTTTCATAAGACCGGTACGCACGACTCTTTGAGAACCGTAGTGGATAAGAACCTTCGTTGCGCCAAAGTGTTTAAGTTCGGTTCCAACTTCAAGCTCTGCGCCTTTTGCGAAGGTAACTCTTGTTGGCGTGTAGTATATAAATTTGCTCATTAAAATTCTCCCTGGTTGGTATCAAACATGCGGAATGTCTGTATTGTTTGAGATTTCACTGTTTATCGTGCAAAGGTCATCGATGCTTAGGTCGTGAACATCTGCGTGCCCCGTTATGCGCGCAAAGGTTTTTAGTTCCTCATTGCACACATGCAAAAAGTTATAAACGCGCTTTGCGGCGGAATCGGTGTCGAATTTTGTACGAAGAGCGGGATCTTGCGTCGCTATGCCGACAGGACATCTGCCCGAACCGCAGATTCTGTGCTGGTTGCAACCTGCTGCGATCAGACCTGCCGAAGCTATAGCAACTGCGTCTGCTCCCATGGCAAGTGCTTTTGCAAAGTCTGAAGAGACTCTAAAACCACCCGTAATTACGAGCGAAATTTCGTTTTGTGCCAAATATTTTTTTGCACGGTGAAGCGCAAAGATAGCGGGGACGGAGGTGGATTCGCGCAGGAAAAGCGGGCTTGAAGCGGTTGCTCCGCCTCTTGCGTCAATTGTGATAAAATCAGGTTGGGCAAACACGCAAAATTCGAGGTCATTTTCGATTCTACCCGCAGATATTTTAATTCCTATCGGCCTGCCCTCCGAAAGTTCGCGCAGGTCTGAAACGAGTTGTTTTAAATCGTCTTTTGAGTTGATTTCGGCAAATCTAGAGGGGCTTTGGATGTCTTGTCCTTGTGGCTTTGCTCTGATCTGTGCAATTTCTTGCGTGACCTTTGCACCAGGGAGGTGTCCGCCCATTCCGGGTTTTGTGCCCTGGCCGATTTTTATTTCGATTGCGTCTGCTGTTTTTAGGTTCTCCTCGGTAACGCTGTATTTATTCGGTACATATTCAAAAATATACTTGTATGCGGCGGACTTTTCTTCGGGGAGGATGCCGCCCTCGCCGCTGCACATTGCTGTCTTTGCCATAGCAGATCCCTTTGCCAGCGCAAACTTAACTTCTTTTGAGAGTGCACCAAAGGACATGTGTGAAATGTATACGGGGCTTTGCAGAATCATCGGCTTTTTTGCATTTTTGCCGATTACTGTTACGGTGTTTACCTCGTCGTTATCAAGAAGCGGTGGCGGGTTTAGCTGTGCGCCAAGAAGCAATACATCGTCCCAGTGGGGCATTTTAAGCTTTGTGCTCATAGCCGCATGAAGGGAAGCTCCTGATATTGCCATCTCGTGAATTTCGTTTACGTATCTCTCGTTTGTCGGCTGTTCGGGGGGATCCTCTTTTTGTGCAAGGAGATTGCTTTTTGGTTGTTTGCACATAGGGCAAACATCAATTTCGCCAAAACTTTTGCCTTCTTCACTTTCATCGAACTTATAGTTGCAAATGCTACAGATGTATGTCATAATGATGTCCTCTCAAAAGTGTATTTCACTGTGCGTGATATAGTAATTATAAAACAAAACTGCAAAAAAAGCCACAAATTTCTCAATTATTTTGGTATGTTTGACTTTCCTGTTATCTTTTTAATATGTATCTTGCAAACGGTTGTAGCGTTGATATATCGCTTTAGGTAATCTTTAAATGCACCCATGTTACTGTATGCGTACTTTTCACAAATTGATTTTAAAGCTGTCTCTTTTTCTGTATCTTGTTCAACAATAAAGCATTCTCCAAATGCAACTGCACTTTGATATTGAGTAGTAAATTTTTCGGGCACTAGCTTCACGTCTTTTACACAACTTATGCAAATGTTCGGTTTATTTAAAATGTTTGTAAGTTTTTTGCCCTCGTTTGCACAGTGAAAATATATTATGTCGTCTAAAAGTACCGGTGAAATAGGAATACAGTAGGGAGAATTATCTTCGTCTGTTGTGGCTATTGTTGCATATTCGCATTCACAAAGCAATTTTTTTGCGGCCTCTTCGTCAATCTGTCTATCCTTTCGTCTCATGCGTTTTTTCTCCTTTATAAATTTATTATATCAAAAATTATAACACATGCACGAGAGTGGAGCAATGATGCGTGCAAAAGCGGATTTAAAAAATTTCCTACCACTATATTATAGGCACATTACACATTGTACATAAGGCTAAATTAACAGTATCATTCATTTATAAACTATGATAATTCTATGTCCTTAAATTAAAAGAACGAGCAAAATGTATGTGCTAGAATGAACTTGAAAAAAGAGACAGACAATATCAAAAGAGGCTACGAGGATTAATAAATTTTGCCAATAAAGGTCAAGTTTTAATTTTTATTCGGTAGCATCAAAAAAACTATTTATTTAACCAGGAGGTATTTTGAAATGACGTTGAAGGGTAGAGTTGCGATAGTTACAGGCGCTGCCAGAGAAGAAGGTATCGGCGAAGGTATTGCTTTGCGTTTAGGTGCAGAGGGTGCTACAGTTATATGCTGCGATATCAGAGAAGGTGACTCCACTGTTGCTAAAATCGAAAGTGCAGGCGGAAAAGCGTTTTCGTATGTTGGAGACATAACAAAATGGGAAAACTGCAAAGGTGCTGTTGACTTCGCTATAGAAAAAGCAGGCAAAGTAGATATCCTTGTAAACTGTGCAGGAATTTCTTCAAGACTTCCGATCGAAGACGAGCCGCTTGAAAACTTCGACCTAATTATGGATGTAAACCTTCGTGCAGTTTGGATGATGTGCAGAGCGGTATTCCCCGAAATGAAGAAAAATGCATTCGGT
>CAYJIQ010000121.1:0-6445 GCA_964370275.1 uncultured Christensenellaceae bacterium | reverse complement strand
TCGCTTTGAATCTTGCTCGCTACACGAAGCTCTCCCTCGGATTTCACTTCCTTTGCCGTGCGCAATGCATTTGAATATATAAGCCAATAAGTTACAATAAAGGATAAGCAGACGGCGGCAAAGAACAATATAAAATCGCGCCTCTCACTGGGCATAATGTTGTGCGCTTCGGCAACCCTGGTTATGATAAAAAAGCAAACAGAGTTTATTATGGGGACGACGACAAACATGCGCATTCTTTTTTCCATTACGACGAACAGTTTTTTTGTCCGCTTGAGCATAAAGATTCGATATGCGAATATAGTGATTAGCGACAAAATTGCTTTGAATACGCTAAACGGAATGGACCAAAGGTAGCCCGTTTCGATGTCATAGGGGTTGTATGGGAAGTAAAATGCCGCAAGGTCTGCCGCAGCAAAGTTTATTACATATGCGAGAAAAATCCCCGAAACGACGGCGAAGAGTTTGACCGAGTTTGACTGAGAATATAAAAGCAGGGTGGGTGGAATGAAAAATACAAAATAGCCAATAAAGATAAAGTAGTGATATATGTTGTCTCCTTGTATGTTGATGCTGAAGAAGACTACAATAAAATACAACAACAAACACATCGCCCAAATGGGAAGATAGATTTTATTTTTGTACTTTGGTTTGAGCGTCATGTGCGTCATGACAAATGTCATGATTCCCGAAATCGTCGAAGCAATGCAATACCAAAACCACGAATTATGCATTATATCCATATTATCACCTCGCAGGCTAATATCAAAAATATTAATTTTGCCGTAAAGATGCTCGTGCCCAATTGATGCGAGCTTTCTTTTGGCACTATAGTTTTAGGATGCCACCAAACATGCATTTTGTCAACCAAATAAATTGACACAAGGTGGATAAAAGTATATAATACGAGTACTGATATTACTGAAAGAAGGAAACGAAGATGACAATAAATTTTGAAACAAAAGGCGATGTGAGTGTAATTGAACTAGATGGAAGGCTAGACACAAACACCTCTCTGGACTATGAAAAATTCGTTGAAACGCTCGATTCCGAGGTAAATAATCTCGTTCTTGACCTAACTAAGCTTACATACATCACCTCTGCGGGGTTGAGGGTTATTTTAAAAACACATAAGGAAATCTCAAAACGCAACGGAAGCTTCGAGATTGCAAATTGTAACGATATGGTTATGGAAGTCTTTAACATGACAGGATTTAGCGACGTGCTTAACATAAAACAGTAACGTTTCGAGATGAGTGTCTCCCAAACTCAGAGCATGTAAAAAGCCCGCAAATGAAGAAACCGTGGGATGCATTTGCGGGCTTTTCCAATGCTCTAATGCCTATTTCGTGCTATCCTCAGAGCAAAATTCTATAAATTATAAAAACAGTACTTGCCCGGATATGCCGCCACGTCTGCGAGCTCATCTTCTATGCGCAGGAGTCGGTTGTACTTTGCTATGCGATCCGTTCGACTCATCGAACCCGTTTTTATCTGCCCGGCATTCAGTCCGACTGCGATGTCGGCTATTGTTGTGTCCTCACTCTCGCCCGATCTGTGCGAGACGACGCAGGTGTAGCCCGCCTTTTTTGCCATATCCATGGCATCTAAAGTTTCGCTTAGCGTTCCGATTTGGTTGACTTTAATGAGGATTGAATTTGCAATTCCTTGCTCAATGCCTTCTTTTAGGATTTTGGGGTTGGTTACGAACAAGTCGTCGCCGACAAGTTGAATTTTCTTGCCCATGCGGTGGGTAAGCTTCTTCCAACCTTCCCAGTCGCTTTCGCCGATGCCGTCTTCGATGGAGACTATGGGATATCTTTCGCACCAAGTTTCGTACATCTCAATCATCTGGTCGGTCGTCTTTTTGCCCTGCCCTGATTTATTTAGCTCGTACATTCCCGTGGCCGTGTTATGAAATTCCGAGGCGGCGACATCCATTGCGATGCAGATGTCTTTGCCCGGCTCATACCCCGCTTGTTTGATTGCGTCGGTAATGAGCATCAGCGGTTCCTCGTTGCCGTCGTTGCAGCTCGGAGCAAACCCACCTTCGTCGCCGACGTTTGTGTTATAGCCCTTTTTTTTGAGGACGGTGCGCAGGTGATGAAAGGTCTCTGCGCCCATCCTGAGCGCTTCTTTGAACGTTTTTGCGCCGACGGGCATTATCATAAATTCCTGGAAATCCACAGTAGAATCTGCGTGCGAACCGCCATTTATGACGTTCATCATGGGAACGGGAAGTGTCTTTGCGTTAAATCCACCGAAATACTTATAAAGTGGTATAGAATAGTAGTCGGCGGCGGCGTGTGCGCAGGCAAGAGAGACACCTAAAATTGCATTTGCACCGAGCTTTGATTTAAAATCGGTGCCGTCTAGCTGCAACATCGCTTTGTCTATGAGGTTTTGGTCTGTGACATCAATCCCAACGACAATGCGTGCGATAATGTCGTTTACATTTCGGACTGCCTTAGAAACGCCCTTGCCCATATAGCGGCTTTGATCTTCGTCGCGCAGTTCAAGAGCTTCCTTTTCGCCCGTAGACGCTCCGGACGGCACTATAGCCCGCCCAAACGCACGGCTGTGAGTAGTGACTTCCACCTCGACGGTCGGGTTTCCCCTAGAATCTATTACCTCTCGCGCTTTGATGCTTTTTATTGTCGGCATGAATAATTCCTCCTGCATACTGTTGATGTAATAATGCGTTCAAATACAGCTTGTTTTGTCTATAGTATTACCCTTCTGACTCTAAGTTATTCAAACCTCGGTATTACATAAACAAAATAAGGCTGATTGCCATGAGCGCCATTCCGCTGACAAGTCCTAAAATCGATATGTGGTGCTCGCCGTATTCCTGTGCGGAGGGAAGCAATTCGTCTAAACTTATGTATACCATTATCCCCGCAACTGCCGCGAAGATGTAGCCGAAAACCGTTGCGGGAAAAAATCGGACTATAAGAAAATAGCCGACGATTGCGCCTACAGGTTCTGAGATTCCGGATAAAAAAGAGAGCCTAAAAGCTTTTTTTCTGCTCCCTGTTGCGTAGAAAACGGGGATTGCAACGGCGATTCCCTCGGGAATATTGTGGATTGCAATTGCTATGGCGACGCTTACCCCAAGGCCGGGGTCTTGGATTGCGGACATAAAAGTTGCGATTCCCTCGGGGAAGTTGTGGATTGCAATGGCCAGTGCTGTAAAAATCCCCATGCGCATAAGCTTGGACTTTTGTTCTTCGTTGTGCGCATCCTTTGCAGAAATTATCATGTGCGGATCGCCTGAGCACGGGATAAATCTGTCGATGAGCGCAATAATCCCAATGCCAACAAAAAAACTTAGCACACCGAATATGGTTGCGCTGTTTTCGGTGTGGGTTTCGCTCAAAGATTCTATCGCCTTTGGGAGAATTTCGACAAAAGACACATAGAGCATAACTCCCGCTGAAAAACCAAGCGCAAATGACAAAAAACGCTTGTTAGTGCTCTGTGTAAAAAATGCTGCAAGACTGCCAATTCCCGTCGCAAGACCGGCAAAGAGTGTCAATAAAAAAGCAGTCAGTATGTTATCCATAATAGAAATTTCCCCTACATAGTAAATTGATATATATATAATATTCAAGCATATAAGATGCGTGCGTGAAAGTTGTGTCAAAATCCGATGATACTCATGAAAAATAGGGAAAAAGTATCAAAGTTGTGTTGCGTAATGCTTATTTTTATGTTATTATAAAATTACTAAACAGAAGGTGAAGTTGTGCAAGGTGGATATAAAAAATGCAGGGTAAAGTAAAGCGAAAAATACTCATTGTGGACGACAATATTACGAATCTGAATATAGCGCGAAAGGCACTTTGCGACGATTATTCAGTCGTGCTTATTAAGGACGGCGCAATGGCGCTGGCTGAGCTTATAAAAATAAATCCGGACATTATTTTGCTTGACATTGAGATGCCGGGGATGAGCGGCTTTGATGTCATAAAAAGGATTAAAGCGGATATGCCTGAGCCCTATTGCAGCATCCCCGTTATTTTTTTGACGGCAAAGGACGATGGAAACAGTGAATACGAAGGGCTTAACTTAGGTGCGGTAGATTATGTTACTAAGCCGTTTTCAGCGGTGTTGCTAAAAAAGAGATTGGAGTTGCACCTCAAATTGCGAGACTACAGCACAAACCTGGAAAATCTGGTTAGGGACAAGACTTCAAGAATCAAAGAACTGCAATATGCGATTGTATATGCGCTCTCCGAAGTTGTCGAACGAAGGGACAACAACACAGGTGGGCATATTTTGCGCACGAGCAAATACATGAGAGCACTTTTGAGCAAAGCAACGAGTGACGGAATATATGAAGATGAATTTAAAGATATAGATATAGAAGTATACGCTCACGCATCGCAGATGCACGATGTGGGCAAAATTTGCATTAAGGATTCAGTACTTTTAAAACCGGGAAAGCTCACAAGCGAAGAGTACGATGCAATGAAAAAGCACACGCCTTTTGGCGGAGAGATAATTAAATCGGCGATGCGCAACGCTAGGGAAGTGGATTTTTTGGAAGCTGCGGAGATACTTGCTTCAACTCATCACGAAAAGTGGAACGGCGAGGGATATCCGTGCGGGCTCGAAAAAACAAATATCCCCATCGGAGGCAGGGTGATTGCGATTGTCGATGCATATGATGCGATAACCTCAAAAAGGCCGTATAAAGACGCAAAGCAGCATGATGAGGCAGTGAAAATAATAAAACAAGACAGCGGTTCGCACTTTGACCCGGTTTTAGTAGAGTGTTTTTTGGCGGTGGAGTGCGAGTTTAGGCGCATAGCAGACGAAAACAGTGACTGAGGATTTGTTGCGCAATAACAAATAGATAACAATAAGCACGCTCAATAATAAAATTATTAAACAAGGGCTTGTCCTCAAAAGGAGGTATGAATATGGCTCAAAAAAATCAAAATGTGATTTCGCCGGAAGACCGCACTCAAATTATAGAGATGATGGATGTCGGCGTTTTTGTTTGGAATCTACAGACGGACGAGGTGCTGTACAGCGAAGAATGGGCGAGGATTGTCGGATACGAACTGAGCGAGCTTGAACCAACCGTACACACATGGGAAGCGATGCTTTTGAGCGAGGATTTAAAGCTGGTGGAAGTGGAGCTAAACGAATATCTGGAGGGGAACAGGCCACTTTACGAAGCTGAGTTTCGCATGATTAAAAAGGACGGAACTATAATTTGGGGTCATGACAAAGGCAGGGTTACAAAGTACTCGGAAGATGGAAAACCGCTTATTCTTTGTGGTGTGTTGCAGGACATTACAAATATAAAAAGAACACAGGAAAAACTTGAGGAGCGCACGCAATTGCTAAACATGGCGATTGAAGTTGCACAGTTTGGAACGTGGTCTTGGGATATTAAAAACGAAGCGGTCGCTTATAATGACGAATTTTATAAGATGCTCGGGAAGAGAAAAGACGAAATAGAGGGGACGTTTAACGAATGGGTAGGCATTAATCACCCGGACGATGTTAACGCTACATTAAAATGCATATACGATTACTTCGACGGAAAAATCCCCGTGTATGAGTGTGAAACGCGAATGCGCCATAAAGACGGACACTACATTTGGACAAAAGAAGTAGGCAAAGTCGTAAAAAGGGACGAAAACGGCAATCCCGAACTGATGATCGGGGGGCATCTTAACATAGATTCGATGAAAAATTCTCAGTTGAAGCTCGAAACGACCCTCAAGGCACTAGAAGACCACCGCCAAAATCTTGAAAATGAGATAGAATCAAGAACCAAAGAGCTCATCGAAAGGGACAATATCCTTGAGGCGACAAACGAGATTTCTCGGCGGCTTATTTCGGTGAAGACGGACGAAAACTTCAACGAAATTGTCACAGATTCGTTAGAGCTTGTCGCCAAAGCCTACGGAACCAACGAGATAATGCTATGGAGGGCTATCGAACACGAAGGCCGCAATTTTAGGTATATAGATCATATGTACAATAACGGCGAAAAGATTTGCTTTGATTGCCAAGACATGCTCGAATATTTAGGAACTATCAAGGATGAAGTAAGTGTCGTACAAATGAAACCCGACGGAAATCTGCTTATTTGCTTTGATTTTTTAGAGCCCGAATATGTTAGGGAAATTCAGAAGAAGGACAACATAGTCTACGATTTTCTTGACAATATTCCACGGGAACTGCGAGATGTATTAACGGGTTATTCGGAAAACAACCACGGAGTTTTACTTTCTTCGGTATATATTTCAGACGAAATTTTTGGGTTTGTCGTAGTCTCGACGGACAGCGAAGACATTGTCTACAACGAAGCACAGGAGAATATGCTAAAGGTCATAGGAAACATATTCGCAAACGCAACGCATAAGTTTGAGATGGATGAACAACTGCGCACTGCCCACGAAGAGGCGATTTTGAGCACGCA
>CAYJIQ010000120.1:0-6503 GCA_964370275.1 uncultured Christensenellaceae bacterium | reverse complement strand
GAATGAGCGATGCATCAAAAAAGAAGTTTTACGACATGTGTGCCTTTCATAAGACACCGATTATAAAGGTTGCGGCAGAACAGCTTGAACGCATATGCGGAAAAAGCGGCTGCATGGTGCTTTGCATAGCGGACGACAACTTTGCCCGCTCTATAATAGCAAGGTGTGACCAAGAATAGGGCAAAGGCGAGATTTGCAAAAGTAAGAAAAGTAGCAAAAACAAGAGCAATGCGCACGACAACAAGTGCGAAAAACATAAAGACCGCAGCTAAGCTGCACAATATATTAATACCCGATTGGGTGCGGAGGTATAGCATTTGAGCAAAGTGAAAATCTTTGAAATTAACAAAAATCTAAAGACATACGCAGACAGCATTATCGACCATGCGACAAAGGCGCAGGGAGAGGCGAATGCTGAGCTTAGAGAAGCGAGAGCTTTGGAAAAGGAGCTAATATCCCGCATACGAGAGCGAGAAGAGAAGAAAAAACTCATCGAACACGAAAAGGCGGAGCAAATTCAAAAGGAACAGGAGGCTGTAAAAGTCGCCGAGGTTTCGCATGAAAAAATTCAGCCCAAGTCCGAAGAGCCAAAAGTTTCAAAGGAACAGCCAAAGCCGGAGGCGGAGACTGTTTCGGTAAGCTCGGTTAAGCCCGAGGGAGCAAACGCAGTTAAAAAGGCGAACCCGCCCAAGATAAATGTGAAGACGACACAAAAAGCGGAGGCACAATCGGCCATTCCCACAGCTTCGGTGGAGGTTATAATCCCCCAAGAGAAAAAGGAAGCTCCAAAGAGCGAAGTCGAAAAACCCGTTGCGGAAGTTAATAAACCCGTTGCGGAAGTTAATAAACCCGTTGAAAAGCCGGCAGAAAAGCACGCAGAACCTGAGCAAAAACAGGTTGCAAGCGCGCAAGATTCGCCTGCGCAGGTTGTTACGGAGCAAAAACCAAGGCAGGGTGGAAGCTATCCGGTAGACCAGAAGCCAAGACAGGGCGGAAGCTATCCGGTCGATTCAAGACCAAGACAGGGCGGAAGTTATCCCGTCAATCAAAGAACAGGTCAGGGCGACCAAAGGCAGGGTGAATACAGACCTCGCCCGCAAGGCCAGGGAGACTACAGAAATAATCGTCAAGGAGACCAAAGACAGGGCGAATACAGACCTCGTCCGCAAGGTCAAGGAGACTATAGAAATAATAATCGCCAAGGAGACCAAAGACAGGGCGGATACGCTCCTCGTCCGCAAGGCCAAGGCGACTACAGAAATAACAACAGGCCGGGCGGCGGATATGCAGGAGCCCAGGGAAATCGCGGAGGGTACGCAGGCGGAGGATATCAAAAACCGTTTGATAAAGATGCCGACGAGCCGGATCGCCGTCAAACAAAGCGCGTAGAGGCTAAGCCCAAACCGGGATTTACTGCGCCGGTAAAACAAAATACATTTGACAACAAAAAGAAAAAGACGGACGCGGACAACAACCGCAAGAAAAAGACGACGTTTAAGGAGAAGGGTATTGTCCCCGAGGACGAAATGCGTCGCAGAAAGTCCCGCAGGAAGGATGTTAAGCAGGTCAGCACGCCGATTGAGCCTATCAAGATTGAAAGGGCGGTCATCCCAGAGATGGTTTCGGTCAAGCTTTTTGCGGAAAGAATTGGAAAGCCCGTTGCAGATATCCTAAAGAAACTACTTCTTCTTGGAATGATGTGCAACATAAACTCAGAGCTCGATTTTGACACCGCTTCGCTTATTGCGGCAGAATACGGAATCGACCTCGAACTTAAAATTGAGCAGACCGCAGAGGATGTTCTCATCGCCGAGGACAAGGAAGACGACGACACAGACCTCAGAGAAAGACCTCCTGTTGTCACCATCATGGGTCACGTCGACCACGGAAAGACCTCGCTTCTTGACGCTATCAGAAAGACGAAAGTCACCGAAAGCGAAGCAGGCGGTATAACTCAGCACATCGGTGCTTATACTGTAGACATAAACGACAGGCGCATCACCTTCCTCGACACCCCCGGCCACGAAGCGTTTACCGCTATGCGTGCAAGAGGTGCGCAGGCGACGGACATTGCAATTTTGGTTGTTGCGGCGGACGACGGAGTTATGCCTCAGACGATTGAAGCTATAAACCACGCAAAGGCGGCAAAAGTTCCGATTATCGTCGCTATAAACAAGATAGACAAAGAGGGTGCTGACATTGATAGGATTAAGCAAACTCTTACAGAATACGAACTCATATCAGAAGAGTGGGGCGGAGATACCGTTATGGCTCCCGTTTCGGCGAAGATGGGTCACGGAATAAAAGACCTGCTCGAGATGATACTGCTTGTAGCGGACGTTCAGGAGCTAAAAGCGAATCCTGATAGAAACGCAAGAGGTACTATTATCGAGGCGAGACTGGACAGAGGAAGAGGTCCTGTTGCGACGGTCCTCGTACAGACGGGTACGCTTCGAGTTTCGGACACGATTGTCGCCGGTACTGCATACGGCAGAGTTCGTGCGATGATAAACGACATGGGAGAACAGGTTAAAGAAGCAGGTCCATCAGAACCTGTCGAAGTTATCGGTTTTTCAGAAGTGCCGGCTGCAGGCGACATAATGCACGCAGTAGACCAGGATAAACTATCAAGGCAGGTAGCTTCTGAGCGAAGAGACAAGCAAAAAGCCGAGAGACTAAAGAGCATGAGCAAAGTATCGCTTGACGACCTCTTCTCAAAGATCGAAGAGGGACAAATTCAAGACCTCAATCTTGTCGTCAAGGCGGACGTTCAGGGTTCTGTCGAGGCAGTGCGTCAATCGCTTGAAAAGCTTTCGGGAGACGAAGTTCGCGTCAAAGTAGTTCACGGTGGTGTAGGTGCGCTTACAGAATCGGATGTCATGCTTGCTTCAGCTTCAAACGCTATCATAATCGGATTTAACGTACGTCCGGATGCAACCGTAACAGCGGCAGCAGAGCGCGAAAATGTTGATATTAGGCTTTATAGAGTCATATACAACGCTATCGAAGATGTAACAAAGGCGATGAAGGGAATGCTTGCGCCTGAGTTTAAAGAGAGAGTGCTCGGCCACGCAGAGGTTCGCCAGACGTTCAAAGTTTCGGCAATAGGAACGATTGCGGGCTGCTACGTACAGGACGGAAAGATAGTAAGAGGCGCTTCGATGAGACTTGTTCGCGATGGTATTGTAACATTCGAAGGCAAGATAAGCACGCTAAAGAGATTTAAAGAGGACGCAAAAGAAGTCGCAACCGGATACGAATGCGGTATAACAATAGAAAACTTCAACGATGTAAAGGAAGGCGACGTTATCGAAGCCTACGACATGGTTGAAATAGAAAGATAAAACAAGAGTCCCGAAATTTTAGCTAGTGGGCATCTATAGTTTTTAAAGATACCATAGTGATAAATGGACTTCGGATGCAGGAGGGCGCTTTATGCAAAGGATACTTTATGGCGGACACGAACTGTTCAGTCCTAAACTTGACATTGTGTTTAAAGCGCTCTTTATACTACACTTCGCGGATGTTTGCTTCTCAGATTGGCAAAGGCGAAGGTTACAGTGCGCTCGGAAGGGCTGTTGCGCTGAATTTTGTGGAATTTAACATGTTTGATGACAACCGGTGGATACACACGGGCAGGATGCAGGACACACGCACGGGCGAGGAGATGTCAGATGCGCTCGAACTTAACTTTGTAGAATTTAGAAAACTGGGGCACATGCCAAAGATTGGCGACGACAAAGGCTTGGCTTGGGCAATGTTTTTAACCGCAAACAGCGGGGAGGAACTTGAAATGTTGTCAAATTCAGAAACGAAGATTGAAACTGCAATAGACAGATTACAGAGGATAAGCCTAAACGACGAGTACCGCTACGAGTTCGAGATGCGGGAAAAAGCGGTAAGAGACTTGGAGTCGCAGATTGAGTACGGAGTCGAAAAAGGTAGAGCCGAGGGTGACAGAAACTCGCGGTATGCAATCACAAAGAAGATGAAGCAAGGCGGACTAAACTTAGTTGACATTTCGTTATACACGGGAATTTCCGCAAAAGATATTGAAGACTTATAAGGGAGAAAAATATGTCAAAACAGCGCCATGCCAGGCTTGAAGGTGAATTTCAAAAGGCTCTTTCAGAGGTGTTCTTTCACGATTTGCATGATCCGGGATTTTCAAAGATGGCATCTATAACCAGGCTAAGCATTACTCCCGACTTGAAATATGCTAAAGTATATGTAAGCGTATATGACACTGACGAGAAAAAGAGCACCACAATAGAGGCACTGAGCCGAGCGGAGGCGTTTATTCGCATGAAGCTAAATGAAAAATTGCGCATGAGAAGGCTTCCGGTCATGACATTCGTGCTCGACGACTCTATTGAATACAGTGCACACATATCTAAACTTATAGACGAGGTTAATGCGAGAGACAATGCAAACCACAATGATAACAGCGATAGCGAATAAACTTAAAAATGCAAAAAATGTGTTGATTTTTCCGCACATAAGCCCGGACGGCGACGCACTTGGAAGTTGCACGGCACTTTTTAATGCGCTTAAAAGCATCGGAATCAGCTCGAAGATTTTCCTTATTGACGAACTGCCCGCGAGGTTTGATTTTCTTGCGGAATACGGGTGCTTTGTATACGAAGCAAACGACGAATACGACATGCACATTGCGCTGGATGTGGCAGACGCAGGAAGGCTAACCAGCTCAAAGGACTTGTTCTTTTCATGCGAAAACACCGCCTGCATCGACCATCACGGCACAAATAAGGGATTTGCAGAGTTAAACTATGTAAGCCTAGAGGCGGCAACGGGTTCTCTTATATACGAACTTTTGCAAGAGATGAACATTCCACTCACAAAAGACATAGCAAACTGTATATACATTGCGCTGGCATCGGACACGGGAAATTTCGTCTATACAAACACAGACAAAAAATCCTTTGAGATTGCCGGAAAGCTCGTGGAAGCGGGAGCGGAAATTCCAAAAATTGCAGACCTTATCTTTAGGCGAACGAGCGAAAAGACGACGAGGGTTACTGCGGCTGTGGTTTCCACGCTTGAGGTGTTTAACGAAGGTAAATTAGCAATTATGCACACAACTCTTGAAACACTTGCAAAGTTTGAAGCGACAAAGGAACATTGCGACGACGTTATAAATTATGCGCGCGACATAGACACGGTCAAGGTAGCGGCGTTTGTATACCAGATAAAGGGCGAAAAATACAAGATAAGTATGCGTTCTAAGGGCGGAATAGACGTTGCAAAGGTTGCTGTTTCATACGGCGGTGGCGGACACAAAGCGGCTGCGGGGTTTACAGTTATGTGCGGGCTCGAGGGAGCGATTGACACGGTGAAGCGAGAATTTGCAGACGTATAAAAATAAAATTGCAAAACTAATAAAAAAATGTTGACAAAGTTGTAATACTGAAATATAATACCCTAGAAGGCGAAATTTTGCCCGAGGAAATTGAGAGGAAATACTATGAATAAGTTTACGTCAAAACTTAACAGCCTACTAAGCATTATTCTAAGCCTAATTATTAGCTACAAGAATAGTGCCGATTTGCGTGTTTAAAGTTTAGACGATAGCTCGAGTATAGCAATCATACGAGGCTGTAGCGCAAAAAGGCTGCAGCCTCGTTTTTTTGAAAAAACAATTGGAGGAAAGTATCAATGAACAAAGTTAAATCGGGGAATCCGGGAGTACTGATAGCGGCAATCGCAATTCAGATGTGCCTGGGAATAGCGTACATCTGGAGTGTATTTCAGACGGGAATAGCGACAAGCGTATTTGGAGGAGACAATGCACAGGCAAGTCTTGTTTTCTCTTTGCTGCTCTCTGTTCTTACAATAGGTAGTATCTTCGGTGGCAAATTAGCGGCGAAGTTTTCGACAAGATTTGTTGTTATTTTAGGCGGAATTATCGTAAGTGTCGGATTCCTTCTCGCATCATTTGTAACAGAAGAAACTCCATGGTTGCTCTGGGTATCATACGGCCTGCTTGGCGGCGTGGGAATGGGCTTTTCATACACACCCTCTATAGCGTGTGCACAAAAATGGTATCCGCACAAAAAGGGTCTTGTAACAGGCGTTATCGTTGCCGCACTTGGCCTTGGAGGAGTTGTGTTTACGCCTGTGGTTGAAACGCTAATCGCAAGTTTCGGCGGAACGGGTGTCGGCGAGCAGCCAACATTTGCAGTACTTGCGGGAATCTTCCTCGTTGTGTGTACGATTGGCGGACTGTTCATGAAGGATGCTCCGATTACTGCGCAAGCGCTTGCAGAGGACAACAGCATTCCTCCGAAGTTGATGTTAAAGACGAAAAACTTCTACCTCATGGTCGGAACTTTCGCGCTCGCATGCATGGGCGGACTCATGATGATTGGCTTTGCAAAGCCCATCGCTGTTGCAAAGGGACTTGAAGAAACTGCTACAATCGGCGTTTTGCTTATATCTATCTTCAATGCGGGCGGAAGGCTTTTCTGGGGTCCCGTATCGGA
>CAYJIQ010000119.1:0-6522 GCA_964370275.1 uncultured Christensenellaceae bacterium | reverse complement strand
CTGAACAAAACAGTGATAAATCTGCACTTGTCGTCTACGATGCGGTTGCGGCAAAGGCGATAGGCAGAGCGTTAAGAGAAGACTTTGGAATTGCGGACATAACGCTGGCAACTCCTTTTGTTTCAAAGAACATGATAAAGGGCGTTGAAACCCCCGAAGGTGAAGAGGAGCTTATAAATCTAATTAACAGCAGAGACTTTGACATTATGATTTCAGATCCGCTAATAACCGCACTTTGGGAAAACAAAAAAACCGTGCTCAACCTTGCGCACTACGGTGTCTCGAGTAAATTCGGAAATCCGTTTGCAGGGAAATATATTTTATCTGAGTTTAACAAACTCATGAAAGAGAGGTAGAAAAATGAACAAAAAGATCACAAAATTCATCGCTATGGCACTTATGTGCGTACTCGCCTTGTCGGCATTTGCAGGTTGTGCGCCTGCTGCCGAATCGCCGGCTGCAACGGAAGCTCCCGCAAGTGAAGCTCCGGTAGAAGAATCCACACAAGCTCCGACAGAGGAATCCGCTCAGGAAACAGAAGCTGTGGCAGAAACGCGAATAATTACAGATCATACGGGCAGTGAAGTGGAAATTCCCACAGAGATTGACCGTGTGGCGGTAGTTAGCATCTATCCGCTTCCCTCGGTAATTACCATGTTTTTGGGATCGGCTGAAAAGCTTGTGGGTATAGATGAAGTTTCTATGAGTGCAGCACAAAACGGAACTCTGTCAGAACTTTTCCCCGAAATCTTAAACGCAGATACTGAGTTTGCAAAAGCTGGAGAACTAAACATAGAGTCTCTGCTCGCGCTCGAACCCGACGTTGTGTTTTACAGCTCTATGAACTCGGCTCACAAAGACATGCTGGATTCTGCAGGTCTTCCGGCTATTGGTGTTTCGGCGAACTCTTGGGAATACGACTGCATAGTTACGTATGACGAATGGGTAAAGTTGCTTGAGCAAGTCTTCCCTGAAAAGGCGGGCAAAACTGAGCTTGTTTCTCAATACAGCCAGGATATTTATGACATGATTCAAGAAAGAACAGCGGACATTGCGCAAGAAGATCGCACAAAAGCACTTTTCCTTTTCCAGTATACCGATGACGTAATGATAACATCGGGTGAACAGTTCTTTGGTCAATATTGGGCGACTGCGGCAGGCGGAATCAACGTTGCACAGGAAATCCAGGGCGACAATGCGCAGCCGATGAACATGGAACAGGTTTACGAGTGGGATCCCGAAATCGTGTACATCACAAACTTTACACCTGCACAACCGGCAGACATCTACTCAAACGCAATTGCAGGAGATGACTGGAGCAGTGTAACGGCGGTTAAGGACGAAAATGTATACAAAATGCCGCTTGGAAGCTACCGCTCATACACACCGGGAACGGACACTCCGGTAACGCTACTGTGGTTTGCAAAGACAATGTACCCTGAACTTTTTGAGGATATCGACCTCAACCAAGAAGTTAAGGACTATTATATGGAAATCTACGGAGTTGAGCTTACAGACGAGCAAGTAGCGGCTATGTATGTGCCCTCAAGCGATGCGGCAGCATTTAACTAAAGGAAAATATGAAGCAGGAAAAATTACCTAAAAGACGAGGCAAAAACTACATATGGGCGGCGTCAATAGTCGTCGCGATAATAGTGACAAGCATTTTTGCAATGGGAATGGGGCGCTTTACCATGAGCGTTACCGAGATATTTGCAACGATTTTCCCGGGGACTCTTCCCGATGTGGAGGTCAGCGATGCGATGTACAGTACAATATTTAACATCAGATTGCCTCGTGTACTGCTTGCGCTCATCGCAGGTGCAGGACTTAGCGTTGCAGGCGCGTCTTTTCAAGGAGTTTTTTCCAACCCTCTGGCAACACCCGACACTTTGGGTGTTGCCACGGGCGCTTCTTTTGGTGCGGTGTTGGGAATTTTATTCGGCATGGATATGATTCTTGTCCAAGTTATGGCACTTGTCGCGGGTGTTGCGGCGGCGGGTCTGGTTTTTTCAATAAGCAAGATAAGAGGTGTATCCTCAATAATTATGATAGTGCTGGCGGGTATGGTGGTGGCGGCACTTTTTCAGTCTATGGTTTCTCTTATAAAATTTACGGCAGATCCACAAGATACTCTGCCTGCAATTACATTTTGGCTCATGGGTTCGCTAACGGGAACGACATTTGAAACACTTATCGTGAGCGCACCGTTTATAATAGCTGGAGTAGTCGCTATTTATATTTTAAGATGGAGATTAAACGCAATGTCTCTTCACGAAGACGAGGCAAAATCCCTCGGAATAAACGTAAAGAGGGTGCGTATTATAATAATTTTGGCGTCCACGATGGTGACGGCGGCGGTGGTTTCGGTTTGCGGACTAATCGGCTGGGTCGGCTTGCTGGTTCCCCACGTATCGAGGATGATTTTTGGAAATGACAACAGAGCGGTAATCCCCGCAAGCATCGGAATTGGGGCGCTTTTTATGCTTGTTATAGACACGATTGCAAGAAGTGCGACGGCATCTGAAATTCCCGTTTCGATTTTAACGGCGGTTATCGGCGCACCGTTTTTCATAATATTGCTCAGAAGAACAGGAGGAATAAAATCGTGACATTTGAAGTGAAGGGTGGCTGTTTTGGCTATGACAGACAGGTGCTCACCGACATAAACTTTAAAGTAGAGGACAACTCGATCCTCAGCATTCTGGGGCCAAACGGGGTAGGAAAGACGACGCTTGTAAAATGTATGCTTGGACTGCTCAAATGGTCTAGGGGCAATACCTACATCGACGGAGTGGAGATGTCGCAAATAAAGCACGGGGATTTTTGGAAGAAGATCGGATATGTTCCACAGGCGAAGCTTTCGGCGTTTGCATACACGGTAGAGGAGATGGTGTTGCTCGGAAGAAATGCACATCTAAAAATGTCGCAGCAACCGGGAGAAGAGGACTATGCAATAGCAAAAGAGTCGATGGAGTATGTTGGAATACAGCACTTAAAACACAAGCTATGTTCAAAAATCAGCGGTGGAGAGCTTCAAATGGTGCTCATAGCAAGAGCGCTAACGACACAACCGTCGATGTTGGTTCTTGATGAACCTGAGTCGAATTTAGACTTTAGAAATCAACTAATCGTGCTCAATTCCATAAAAGAGCTGAGCAAATATAAGAAGATTCCTTCAATAGTAAATACGCACTATCCCGAACACGCGATAACCATCTCGGATAATGCTCTTGTTCTTTCGGAGGAGGGATATCTTCACGGAATGGTTGAGGATGTAATAACAGAAAAGGGCATGAAAAAGGCATTTGGCGTAAATGTGAAGATTGCTCAAGTTCCCATAGCGGGTGGCGATTACACCTGCGTTTTGCCAATTTCGATTGTTTAGGAGGGTTTATGAATATATACGACAAGATATACGATGTTTTATCAAACTGCGAGTACGCAGAGGATTTTTTTAAATTAAAGGGATTGGCTCTAAGCAAAAATCACCCGATGGCAAAACAACTGACGCTAAGTAACGCACTGCTTTTTTATAAGATAGACGTTGAATTGTTTTTAAAGGATTACGAGAGCTACGTTGTTGACAAAAAACAGGCGCTTGACCTCGGGGCAAGTGAAAAAAATAGTGCACTTTGGGCGAGAATTCCGTGTATGGTGCAGGTGCCGTTTGAAACACAGATGCAAAAATGGTTGGAAGAAAATGCACTTTCAGATCTTGGATATAACGTTGCATTAGTCGAGTTTGGAAAAAAATGGATTGACGACCTTTTTGACATAGCAAGGCCGTCGGTGTTGCTGGGTGGCGGTGTGGAAGGAATGGTTCACAACGAGATTTTTGAAAATGAGTACGAAGCCCCTAAAATCTGCGAGTATAACGAAGACTTTGCCGGGATGGAAGATCCAAAGGGGATATTTCGCTTAGTGTCGGGCATTCCGCTGGTATTGGTTGTGAACGAAGAGTTGATTGGCGAAAGAAAAGTCACATCTTTTGAGGACTTGCTAGAGGATGAGTGGGAAAACTCTATATGCTATTCCGACGATGGACACATGCTCGAAGGAATATTGCTCACGTATTTTTATAAAGCTTTCGGGGAAACGGGCCTAAAAAAACTAAAGAAAAACATTCTGCTCGGTGCGCATCCGTCGCAGATGATAAAACCCGGTGGAATAGAAGAAAAACCGGCAGTGTACATTATGCCGTATATCTTTGCGGGGATCAAGCTAAAAGAGAAAGGAATGCGCCTAATATGGCCGGCTGAAGGTGCGATACTTTTGCCATTGCTTTTGAGCGTAAAAAAAGATGCTCCGGAAAAAGAGAAGCGAATTGCCGAGTTTGTGTGCTCAAAAGAGTGCGGACAAACGTTAGTGACACAGGGCAAATTTCCATCGTCGGCAGTGGGAGTAGACAACGAGCTTTCAGGCAAAATCTGGTGGATCGGTTGGGATTATCTATACGAAAACGATATGCTAAAACTCATAGATTATACTCGCGAAATCATGCTAGGAGGTGACGCATGAAACTATTGACGGTTGCAGGCCCGCCTTCGAGCGGAAAAACTGCTGTTATTACAAAACTAATTGCATGTATCCGAGAAAACGATAACAGCGTAGGGGTAGTCAAATTTGACTGTCTTTCCTCGGAAGATGAGAAGATTTACAAAGCTTTAAACATTCCCGTCAGACAGGGTTTGGCAAGGGAGCTATGTCCCGATCACTATTTCATTTCAAACATAGAGGAGGTTTTGCAGTGGGGGCAGAGCGAAGGCTTTGACTACCTCATAACCGAAAGTGCGGGGCTTTGCAACAGATGTTCTCCGCATATTGAGAGCATACCTTCAATTTGCGTTATAGACCAGTTAAGCGGAGTAAACACTCCTGTTAAAATCGGGCCAATGCTGCGAATGTCGGACATTGTTGTCATCACAAAAAGTGAAATTGTGTCACAGGCAGAACGAGAAGTCTTTATGCGAAAAGTTAGATTTGCGAACCCAAGGGCAAGTGTGTGTCATGTAAACGGGCTAAACGGTCAGGGTGCATATGAACTG
This sequence comes from uncultured Christensenellaceae bacterium, assembly GCA_964370275.1. Lineage (GTDB taxonomy): Bacteria > Bacillota > Clostridia > Christensenellales > Christensenellaceae > CAYJIQ01. The sequence goes on along the minus strand of CAYJIQ010000119.1, from coordinate 1,474 downwards.
TATAAACAGCTTAGCTTGATGACGGCGGACACGGATATTCGTCAAAATAAACTAAGATTTCCTATGCCTATGGCACTATGTTCATATTGCCTTGGTGAGACAAAAATCGGTAAGGAATATCAGATAGGGAATGTGAGGAAAATGCAATGGTGACGGCAAACGGTCTTGACCGAATGAGCATGAAGAGCATAATTGAACAGTATCCTTTTGCGCAAGATTGGCTGGAAGGATATGGATTTACGTATCTTCCACAAGATACATACGAAAAGTCCGCAAAGGCTCAGGTTGATGGATTTTACGAAAACAACGCAACTACAACCGAGAGTTTCTTGTGTGCGTTTGCTCAATACCTGAACGACATGGTGGATTTTTTGTCGGTGGAATCCGAGGATATAAAATTCATAACGATATTGCCGGGGACGGACAAGGACGGCAACGCAGAAGCGTTTGATAAGCTGGAGTTAAAACCCGGGTTGGTAACTGCGGTTGTGGGAAACACGGGGAGCGGAAAGAGCCGGCTTTTAGCGGACATAGAATGGGGTGCTGAAAAGGATACTCCCACTAAAAGAACGGTGCTCTTTAACGGCAGACCTCGCACAGAGCATTCGTTTTCCCATGGCAAAAAAATGGTCGCACAACTTTCTCAGAATATGAACTTTGTACTGGATATGGATGTAGCAAGTTTTATTAAGATGCATGAGGAGTGTTTTACGGGCAAGTCGGATATGCAACAGCGGGTTTTTGAGACAGCGAGAGATCTTTGCGGAGAAAAGTTTTCCCTTGATACACATATTACGAATTTAAGCGGAGGACAGAGCAGGGCGCTAATGATTGCCGACTGTGCGCTTCTTTCAGATTCACCGATTGTACTCATAGACGAGATAGAAAATGCCGGGATAGACAGAAAAAAAGCGTTAAAACTACTTACAGGAGAGGATAAAATTGTATTGATTGCAACACACGATCCCGTTTTAGCGTTGCTTGCGCACACGAGAATTATCATTGAGAACGGCGGAATTTCAGGTGTGATGGAGAGAAACTCTGCCGAACATGCAGTGCTTGCCGAAGTAGAAAAAATAGACGCTCGCATGATGGAACTTAGAGGAAAATTGCGAAGCGGCCAGCGGTTACTCTAGAGTAGTTAAAAAAAGGTAGCGTGTTACGAGAACAAAAATAAAAGCCGTACAACTAAATGTCATACGACTTTGGGTCGAGCGTCACGCTCGTGGAGATTTTGTGAGTTTAGGATATCACCGTGGCAACCTTTGCGTCAAACAAGCGGATTCAAACTCTCACGATTCAAAATCCACGTTATTTTTTTAAGTTTTTATGTCCGTTTTCGCATCAGCTCCGATCCCTCACACATTGGACACCGGATTAACTATTTAAACCTTTATCAAATCGTAGCTGGATCGTTCCTAGTTTGGAGTATAATAATATTGATGAGATAAACTATAAAGCCAAAGGATCTTAG
>CAYJIQ010000118.1:0-6554 GCA_964370275.1 uncultured Christensenellaceae bacterium | reverse complement strand
CCGCCTCTGACTTCGCTTCTTGTAAGTGCGCATTGTGTACCCTGTCTTGCGTTTGCAAGCTGTGCCACAACCACTTGATGTATAACAGAGGTGTTAACCTCTACGCCGAAAACTTCTGCTGAAAGTTCAATAGAACCCGCTTTGCTTCCGTCCTGTTTGATAATATCTACATTAGGCATTGTAACTCACTCCTTCCTAAGCTTTTACGCTCTTTTTAATAGAGATGAGCGAACCTCTTGCACCGGGCACTGCGCCCTTTATTAGTATCATGTTCTTTTCGGGAACAACCCTTACTATCTCTAGACACTGGATTGTTTTTGTTTGAGCACCCGTATGACCGGGGAGTCTCTTGCCCTTGAAGACTCTTGACGGCGAAGAACACGCACCCATCGAACCGGGTCTTCTGTGGTATCTTGAACCGTGAGTCATAGGTCCTCTGTGTTGACCCCATCTTGCGATAACGCCCTTGAAGCCCCTACCCTTTGAAACGCCTGTGACGTCTACTATGTCGTTTTCTTCAAACACATCTGCCTTGAATTCTTGTCCGACTTCGATCTGTTCAACATCAGCCATTCTGAATTCTCTTAGGTGACGCTTTACGGGAACGCCCGCTTTTTTGAAGTGACCGCTCTTGGGTTTGTTTACGAGCTTTGTGCGGATTTCGCCGTAGCCCAGTTGGACTGCGTCGTAACCGTCGCTCTGTGTTGTCTTCTTTTGAATGACAACGCAGGGGCCCGCTTCAACTACTGTTACCGGAATTACGATGCCTTCTTGCGTAAACACCTGTGTCATTCCGATTTTTGTTCCTAAAATAGCTTTTAGCATTTTTTAACCTCCTTCGTCGCCACTTTAAAGTTTAATCTCGATGTCAACGCCGGCGGGAAGATCCAGTCTCATAAGAGCGTCCGTCGTCTTCGCGTTTGCTTCGAGTATGTCTATTAATCTTTTGTGGGTTCTTAGTTCAAACTGCTCACGGGAATCTTTGTACTTGTGAGTAGCTCTCAGAATTGTGATGATTTCCTTCTGCGTGGGCAGCGGAATCGGTCCCGAGACCTTTGCGCCTGTGCGCTTTGCCGTCTCTGCAATCTTTGCCGAGGACTGGTCGATTAAGTTGTGATCGTATGCCTTCAGCTTTATTCTGATTCTTTGACTTGCCATAATTGTTAATTCCTCCTTGTTCCTTTGCACATCGTGCGTGTTGCAACCCCTTGTACACGCATCCGGGTGTGCCCATAATGCTTTTTTGTCCGTCAACCGGTGACGGATGTTAGGAGCCGTTCGAATCTAGCCCGAACGTTGTAACCACCAAAGTTACCCGGTATGGCAACCGGCAATCTCCGGGTGGCGCTCTAATGCGTGCATAACTGCACAGCTTGATTATTATATAACACTTTTTTCCCTATTGCAATAGTTTTTTTGAACTTTTTTCAGTTTTTTTCAAGTTTTTTCTTTTTCTTTTTCATCCTTTTCCATTTCGGCGATTACCATTTCATCCACCAGCCTTGATTGTGTCAACACATCAGCGTTTTCCCCTAAGTTTTCTCCCTTCAACATTGCAACCCCTGCAAGTTCTTCAAGTTTTTCTCTTTGCTTTATAAGGTCTTCTTTCATGCGTTTCTCCTTTTCGAGAGTTATATGAACAGTATAATACACCTTTTGACTTGTTTCAATAGTCATTTGCCTATCTTTACAAGGTTTATAATTGATTTTTTCTGTCTTAAACTATTTGTAATGAGGTGTAATCCATGAACAAGAATTTTTTAGACAGTTATACCAACCTCGGATTAAACATTGCGTTTTACCGAAAAAAGCGAAACTTGACTCAAATACAACTTTCCGAACTTCTTGAAATAGACAGAAGCCACCTAAGCGCAATCGAAATTGCTAATGTCGGCGTTTCTCTTGACGTTATCTTTAACATGTGCAGAGTGTTGCAAGTTTCTCCTAAAGATTTGTTTGATTTTAGAGATTGATGTTGTGCCTTGATTACCGATGGTGTATAATGTATGTTAAGTATATGTTAGCGAAGACAGATGCTTATTATATATAATGGAGGAAAACAATGGCGACTAAGTATATTTTCGTTACCGGCGGTGTTGTATCAGGACTTGGAAAAGGTATAACAGCGGCGTCTCTTGGCAGGCTTCTAAAGGCAAGGGGTCTTAAAATAGCGGCACAAAAGCTTGACCCATACATCAACGTAGACCCGGGAACGATGAGCCCCTTTCAACACGGAGAGGTTTTCGTAACCGAAGATGGTGCGGAAACAGATCTTGACCTCGGTCATTACGAGAGGTTCATCGACGAAGATTTAAATAAGTATTCAAACTTAACGACGGGCAAGGTCTACTGGAACGTGCTCACAAAAGAAAGACGCGGCGAATATCTGGGACAAACCGTTCAGGTAATCCCTCACATCACGACGGAGATCAAATCATTTATCTATGCTGTCGGACAAAAATCCGGCGCAGACATCGTAATTACAGAGATCGGCGGAACGACGGGCGACATCGAATCACAGCCCTTCCTTGAAGCAATCAGGCAAGTGTCCTTTGAAGTGGGCAGAGAAAACTGCCTGTTTATTCACGTAACTCTCGTCCCCTACATAAAAAGTTCGGGCGAACACAAATCAAAACCGACTCAACACTCGGTAAAAGAACTGCGAGAGGTGGGAATTTCTCCCGACATTATCGTTACACGCTGCGACACGACGCTCGAACAGGACATCAGAGACAAGATAGCTCTCTTTTGCAATGTCAAGCGTGATTGCGTTGTCGAAAACATTACACTCCCCGTTCTTTATCAAGCACCAATTATGCTTGCACAAAACAAACTCGATGAAATCGTATGTCGCGAGCTTTCCCTCGATGTTCCCCCTGCCGACATGGAAGAGTGGAACTCTATGCTTGAGCGAATCGCAGGGCGCAAAAAGCGTGTGCGCATAGCCCTTGTCGGAAAATACGTCCGTTTGCACGACGCATACCTATCGGTTGCAGAGGCCTTGCACCACGCAGGGTTTGAAAACGAGGCAATCGTCGACATCCACTGGGTAGAGGCAGAATCGATAGACGAAAACACGGTTGGCGTTTTATTAAAAGATGCGCAGGGCATTATCGTGCCCGGTGGTTTTGGCGACAGAGGAACCGAAGGCAAGATTATTGCGGCTAAGTACGCAAGGACAAGAAACATTCCATACCTTGGAATTTGCCTCGGAATGCAAACCGCCGCCATAGAATTTGCCAGAAATGTCCTCGGATATGAGGATGCAAACTCGAGCGAATTTGACCCTACGTCGCTTCACCCTGTAATTTACCTCATGCCCGACCAAGCCGGTAACATTCCAAAGGGCGGAACTATGCGCCTTGGTGCTTATCCGTGCGCAGTCAAAGAGGCAAGCAAACTCGCAGCAGCATACGGCAAGAGCGAAATTAAAGAACGCCATCGCCACCGCTACGAATTTAACAACATATTCCGCGACGACTTTGAAGCCGGCGGCATGAGCATCTCGGGAACCTCTCCCGATGGTCTGCTGGTCGAGGCGATTGAAGTTCCGACACATCCGTTCTATGTCGGCGTCCAATACCACCCGGAATTTAAATCCAGACCCAACCATGCACACCCGCTGTTCAAAGAGTTTGTAAAGAGCTCTCTTGAAGTCCAGACAACAAAAAGCTAAAACAGACTGTATAACGCCAAAAAAGCCCGCAAGCTCGGGCGCAAGTTTTTGCATTAGACGAAGCTTTTATAATAAGCGACCCAAAAATGTGGATTCTTGCAACAAAGGAAGCAAAAATCCCCCTAAATATTAGAGGGATTTTTGAATTTCGGGCTTTACTTACGCTCTGAGTCGCAACTTTTCGTGTTGCGAGTTTTCTTAATTAGATTAAAACCATTTCTCCATCATTTCTATCTGCAATGTTTGCAAGTCCACCAGTCATTTAGGCCATCAAAGTGATCATAGGCGATGTTTTTGCAAGTTCTGCACGAACAACTCACTTCGTTTGCCACAAAAGCCTCCGGGCAATGGTGATGGTGCACGCCACTTGCCACTTCCTTTGAACTCGTCGTACCATGGCACTTAGGACAAATCCAATCCTCACACGGTTCTTTGTCTCTTATGAATTTAAGATCTCTTCCCGAAACATCCCCATAACCAACTTCCTTCCCCGAAAGTTCGTTAATTTCAGCATTGAAATAGTTATAATACACTTTGACACTTTCCTGTGTCATATAAACTCCGCAAATTTTTGCGACATCCATCATCTCTTCCGGAGACCTAGCATTTTTTAATGCTGTCATTATTTTAGTACGTTCCATTTTGTCCTCCCTATAATATGTTGCACTGTACAATTCGAATCCGGACACACTCGATAAAGAAGAAAGAATATCGAGCCACTACTGTTGCGCTGTTTGATCAATTAAAGCTATATCTGCAAGAGAAAAGCAAATTTCTTATGCTCCGGAGCAGAAAGCGTAGTAACAGCCGAATAAACAGCAGACTTACCGGCGCCGAACACCGAAAACGGTAAAAGATGAATTTGTGACAAAGCGTTGCGCTACAGTCGGTTAATGAAATATGCGTTGTTTAAAAGTCAACAAAAGCACTCTTAAACATTTTTCTAAAGAGTGTTCTCTTTAAAACTCCCAAAAAGGAAACCGAAGCGACCGTAACTGAAAAACGAGAAACCAAACGAGCATGATAAATCAGTGTCGGTTCGTGCATTTTAACATGTGGTGCAAGACGCGGGTGCTAAACGAGTTACAAATGTCTATGTTCTTTTTTACTAATGTGTGCATAACAAACGGGCATAATCTATACCTTATTATCTCTATTCTACATCTCCACTTGGTATTCCTGCATAAACTTAAAAATATATCGTTGTAATGTTATAATTTTTGTGTTAAGATTACAGTAGAAATTTAAGGAGGAATAGCAAAATGAAATTGTGTTTTTCGACTCTCGGCTGTCCGAGGATGGATTTTGGAGATATTTTGTCAATATCAGCCGATTTGAATTATGACGGCGTGGAAATAAGAGGTATCGGAAGTGTTATCGATGCTCCTGACATTTCGGTGTTTTCCCCCGCAAAATATGTGGCAACTAAAGAAACTCTCGCAAAAGTGGGTATCGACATCGCCATACTCAGCTCAGCATGCTACCTTCACAAGGACAGTTGGGCACAAAGCGACTTTGCGCTCGCCAAGAGATATTGCGACACAGCTCAGATGATGGGCATCAAATACGTTCGTGTCCTCGCAGATGAAAACCCTGCGCCCGGGGACGAAATAGACGACGCTACCGTCGCACACAACCTTAAAAACATTGCCGACTATGCACAAAAAGTCGGTGTTAAGATTCTTGTCGAGACAAACGGCGCTTATGCCGACACGGCAAGGCTTAAAAAACTCATTGAGGGTTTGCAAAATGTCGGAGTAATTTGGGACATTCACCATCCGCACAGGTTTTTCGCACAGACTCCCGAGCAGTGCATGGATAACATCGGACAATACATTTGCCACGTGCAGATAAAAGACTCCTCTAAGACGGCTGACGGATTTAAATACGAGATGGTCGGCGAGGGTGACGTACCTATCAAAGAGTGTGTAGCGCTTCTTGAAGCTGCGGACTACGCAGGTTACTACTCGCTTGAATGGGTAAAGCGTTGGAACTCGGAGCTTGAAGAGCCGGGCATCGCATTTGCGCACTATGCAAAGTTTATGAGAAAATAATTCTGCAATATAAATCCCCCTAGTTTTTTGTAGGGGGATTTTTTTGTCAAATAAGTTAATACAAAGTCTCGGCAATGCTTCAGGTTCTTATTTTAGTATGTTTATGCTATGCCCTTTTTGTCAAAAAGCTCCGCCGCCTTTATGCAAATCTCAAGCGAAACTTCCAAGCATTTTTCGTCGATGTTGTCATGTGTGTCCTTGCGAGTATGATAGTACGGTTTTGGGCTGTGGTCTACACCGCAAAGCGCACACGCTCTAAGGCCGTATCTCGAAAACGCCTCTGCATCCGTTGCACCGGTAAAAAATCCGGCATCCTTTAGCTTTACTCCAACGGACTTTCCCGCGGTTTTAATCAGCTTTGCGACTTTGTCGCAATTTTTTTGTGTCCAGTTTTGCCCTCTTGAATACACCGCCAGCTTATCAATTTCCTTTAATGTATCCGTCGCAATGACAATCGTCTCTACCCCGGCAAATTCGTCTTTGTGCTTTCTTGCAAACTCGAGCGAGCCTCTCAGCCCCGACTCCTCTGCACCCGTTATCAGGCATGCTACCTCTGTGTGTTCAAACTCGACACCCCTTGCCTTTAGTTCCTTTAGCACACCCATTGCGACGTAACATCCCGAAAGATTGTCGTTTGCTCCGTCCACAACTACGGAAAAGTTTATAAACCTGAGCATCGCTATAAACGCCGGCATGAATGCGAGCTGAATATATGCAAACGCAGGGCTCGTGTCTATGTTGCTTGTAAGGTTTATGCTCAGCGAAAGGTTGCACCCAATGAGAAAGAACAGTCCCACAATTGCTGTTAGCGCTATGGGATATAG
>CAYJIQ010000117.1:6435-6652 GCA_964370275.1 uncultured Christensenellaceae bacterium | reverse complement strand
CAAACAATTCCGGCGTCTCAAAACTATTTTTGGCACTAAAGGGAGAGGACAAACGTCCGATTGTGCGCGCACTCTCTGACCTTTCTGCATTCCCCGCAACCCGTGAGATTATCGCAAGAAACATGCTGATAAACCGAGATGACATCTTGCTCATCATAAAATCTGACGACGCAAAACTTCGTAAGACAACCGCCGAACTTATTGGCAGAACTGTTCC
>CAYJIQ010000117.1:0-6425 GCA_964370275.1 uncultured Christensenellaceae bacterium | reverse complement strand
GCCTTCCATCATCCTTGCACTTGGCAACGCAACAGCTCACGAGAAAGTAAAAAGCACACTTGAAAACTATGAGATCCCAAAAAGCGAAAGCGTCCATATGAAGGCAGAACAGGTTGCGCTTTCAAAAGCACTTTCAAACATGGCAGTAGTCACGGACAGCGACATGAATCCGCTTCCCGAAAACACTGCGCTTATTTTGGAGTGTGCAAATGCAAGAATTACTCTTGCAGAGCTTAAAAGCTTAGGCTTCGAGGCGAGCCTTGTAAAACACCCAGACAACTGTGTATACGTTCGAGGAGTTAAAAATTACGAAGACATTTTCCGTTCGAGGACGTTTTATTCGGCACACATCTACGTCGGCAGATTTGATACTATAGAGGCATGTGCAACTTTAATTACATCTAATAAATTTGCAAAGCTCTGCTCAAATATTTTTGGGGACAACCTGTTTTTTAGGGTAGAAATGTGCGAACAGGGAACTTATGCGCTCTCACACGCTAAGCGAAAATCAACAGCCGAGCTCATCGCGACTAAGGTGAAAAAGCCGCTTATAAACAGCCCTTCAAAATACCTTTTCCAGCTAAAAATAGTGTGCACGGTCTTTGGGATATACCTTATGATCTCCCCTCCGACAAAGCTTGATACACGCTTTAAATACCGCGGGATAAGCGCTTCTGTGCATCCTTCAGCGGCAGCTTCGATTCTCTTTGCAACAAGAGAATATCACCTTGCCGAAAATGACGTCGTCGACCCATTTTGTGGTGCAGGAACGCTTATATTAGAAAGAAGTAAATATCCCTTTAAATCACTCGCCGGCATGGACATATCTATGGAGGCGCTCAAGACCGCAAAGCGAAATGAGAGGGACATTAGGTGTGGAATCGAACTTTATCTAAAGAGTGCAACCACCGAATATGAGCTGACATACGATGAGGTGATCTGCAATATGCCCTTTGGCAACAGAGTTTCAAGCCATAAAAAGAACGAGTTTTTATATCAGGAATTTATGGGCAACCTGGACAAGATGCTAAAGCGCGAAGGCGTTGCTATGATTTTTACACAGGAAAAAAGGCTGTTGCAAAACAATCTTGGTGACTTTGAGCTCATTGGCAAAATCAACTTTTCCTGCGGAGGCCTTTTCCCCGCACTGTTTATCCTAAAAAGAAGTGAGATTTCAAAACAGAACTTCGACCTGCGTGAACAGCAAAAAGAAGAGGAAAAACGACTTGCCATGATGGCAGAACAGACTAGCGAGCTTCCTTCCGACGAAGAGATTTTAGCCGAATCTATTACCGACGAAGAAATTTTAGCCGAATCTATTACCGAGGAAGAGATTTTAGAGCAAGAATGCCCAGTGCAAGAAGCGCTGAGCAAACCGAAAGAATCTCCTCTTGAGCAGACACCCGATGCAGAATAAATTTAAGGAGTGTCCGTCGTGAATTGTGGTGAATTCAGAGAGAGCATTAACGAATATTTCAGTGGCGCCCTGCCCCAAGAGGTCAACCGAGTCATGCAAGAGCACATGCAATGTTGCGAAAATTGCGCAATGCTTGAGCGAGAATACAGGCAGGCGCTGAACATAAGCGGAGAGCTTTCCCCCGGAGCACCCGAAACTGCCAAAACGCACAATCTCGAAAAAAGCGCAGACAAAAAGCGACTTTTGCTTTGGGGTTTGGCGGCACTGTTGGTTCTCACCCTTGGAGCAGTCGCATTCTTTGTGCGCTAATCTAAAAGTTTAAGTTTGTCTATTAAAATTGCGCCGAGCGGTGCAGTGATTAAAATTGAAACAACTGCGACGGATAGGATAACATTTCCGCAGGCAAGCCCTACTGCCAACGGTATTCCCCCTATCGCCGCTTGAACGGTTGCCTTTGGGATGTAGGAAACTACGACAAACAGCCGTTCTTTTTTATTGAATTTTGACCTAATCAGGCAGATTAACACTCCCAAAATCCTGAAAATCAAAACCGAAAATATAAGTATGACTGCATTTATACCAGTGAACATGGCAAATTCTATGTTTACGCTAGCTCCGACCAGTACAAACAGTAAAATCTCTGCTGCAACCCAAAGTTTAGAAAACTTTGCGGCAAGTCTTGAAGAAAGTTCCTGCTTTTTTTGCTTTATTACAATTCCGACCGTCATGATGCACAAAAGCCCCGAAAATCCTATTGTTCCGCTCAGAGAGTTTTCAAGAGTCACTAGCAAACATGCAATGCTTAGCACTATTATTACTTTTACGCTATCCCTAACGCTAAATTTAGAAAAGAACATGCATAGAGCTATTCCAACTAACACTCCCCCGCCGATTCCAAATAATATCGAGGTAGGAATTTGCAAAAATTCACTCGCCTGCAAAGTTCCCGTCTCGGCGAGCCCTAAAAACACAGTGAACAGCACTATGACAAATACATCGTCTACCGATGCACCCGCCATAACCGTCTGCGGAACCGAATGTTTTTTACCGTATCCCTTTTGCATGAGGTCCAGCATCCTTGGAACTATCACTGCAGGCGACACCGCCGCAACCACAGTTCCGAGCAACACAGCTTCAACAAGAGATATCCCAAAAATAGCAGGTGCAATCAGACTGACCGCAATAATTTCAAGACACGCGGGAACAAAGCAAAGAAGCACACCCGCTCTTCCCGCCTTTTTAAGCTCTTTTAAATCTATATTCATCCCCGCACGGGCGAGAATAATAATAAGCGCAATTTGCCTAAGCTCTGAGGATATAGAAAGCACCGAGACATCTATTAGGTTTAGTGCATAAGGTCCCAGTATAATGCCCGCAAGCAACATTCCCACGAGGCTTGGTAGCTTGGCCAGGGAAAACAACTTTCCCAGCGCCATTCCGCAGAGAAACACTAACGCTAAAGATAACAGCATTCACTAAGCCTCCGCAATTATTGCAGAGTACATGGAAAGCTCGCTCTTGATGGTTTCCTCAAGCGACTGAAAGTCCCCTGCGACAGAGCTTGACATTTGTTCGTCGGAACTTGAGCTTACTCCGCCTATTTCGCTCTCTTTCTCCGCATCCTCTTTGGTCGTAATGTTTGGCTTTTTCTTTGGCTCTTCCTTTTCAATCTTTCGCATTTCCGCCATTGCCAGCATCTCAGGGTCGTGCTTTGCGAGATATTTTCTGTCCTGTGCAGAAACTTTGTCCCCCGCAGTGATTCTTCCCGCAATGCGCAGACACTTAATTTTTACTTGAAAACCCTGGCCAAAGCTGCTTGCACTCTGCCTTGCTGCAATCAAGTCCCGTTGCAGCTGATCATATTCATCCTCTTTTCGCTGCATGAGCTTTTTTACTTCTATAATAACACTATTGCTGAGCGGTTCATTTGATTCTTCTTCGGAGACGGACGCATTTGACGCCTCCTCCGCACTTCCTTGTGCCGAATTTGTTTTTGTATCCTTTTGCGTATACGAGTTGTACGCACCAACGGGGTTAATATTCATATCCTTACTCCTATTTTCCGTGATAAATATACTATCGTATATATTTTTCATAAGTTTAGCCTCAGGTGTAAACAATTACTTCGCCTTGTTGAATTCTAGACGGTCTTCATATATAATGTAATTAGAAATTTTGTGCGGAGAAGTTAGCGAGGTGTTTTAAATTTATCGTATAACCAAGCTTTTCACCTCTATCAGGTGGAGATTTATAATTATATATCTTGTAATCGTGCTCGTTGCGTTTTATATCGTTACGTTTGCTTCTTCGGGAATCGTCGAATCTTACCTCGTTAGTGAGCGAGTTTCCGAGCGAATTACCGATGCAGGTGCATTTGCTGTTGCTATAGCTGACGATCTAGCCTCCGGAAATGCGAATGCTCTTTATAAATCTGCTCTTGAAGAAGGACAAAACCTCTCGTGCAGAGTAATCGTCACAAACGAAATCGGTATAGTCCAAACGGACAGTTTTTCAACTCTTAACGGGACAAAACTTTCCCAAAACGAGATTCTTGACGTCTTGGCACACAACATGGACTCCTCATACGGCTTTCATGAAATTGAAGATGGTTCCCAAATTTTTTGGTCGGGCTACTTTTCTGTTGCCGTCATGCAAAGCGGAGAAAAAATCGGCTGTGTCGTCTTCTCGCAGAGTATGCAGGACGTGGTGGACATAACCGAATCGCTAAGAACTCAGTACACCATGCTCTTTCTCATCTCATCGCTCATACTTCTCATAGCAGTTTATCTATTGGCAAACAAAGTTACAAACCCGATAATAAAGCTTCGCGATGCGGCAAACAGCGTAGCAAAGGGAAATTTTGATCATCAGGTTGACGTTAAGGGTCGCTCTGAAATAGTAGACCTTGCAAAGTCGTTTAACTACATGACAAACAGGCTTGGAAACGTAGATAAGCAGCGCAGTGAATTTGTCTCAAATGCTTCTCACGAGCTAAAAACGCCTCTTGCCTCCATGAAAATATTGACCGAATCCATCCTATATCAGGACGGGGTCGAGGAGGAGGTTTACAAGGAATTTTTAGGCGATATAAACACGGAAATAGACAGACTGACTAGGCTTATCAACGACCTGCTTTATATGTCAAGGATGGAGGAGAGCGAGCAGATGCTCCCCGAACCGCTCGACATAAAGGAACTCATAGAAGAGTGCATGTTTTCTCTCAAGCCCATTGCAGAGCAAAAACACATTACCCTTCACGAGGATTTGTTGAGCACACAGACAATGGCAGACCCCGCAAGACTCAGGCAGGCTATATATAACGTCATCGAAAATGCCATTAAATATACCGGACACGGCGGAGATGTTTTCTTAAAACTCTACATCACGCTCGGAAAGATAGCTGTAAGCATAAAGGACACGGGCGAGGGAATATCGCCTCACGATGCGCAACTAATCTTTGACAGATTTTACCGAGTCGACAAAGCAAGAGCGAGGGAAACGGGAGGAACAGGCCTTGGTCTTTATATAGTAAAACGCATAATATCTATGCACAAGGGACAAATCGAAGTTAAAAGCGAGATCGGCAAGGGAAGCGAGTTTATAATCACACTGCCGATAATAAAAGCACAAAAAACCGATATGAGTGAGGGTTCGTCATGAAAAAAATACTAATTTTAATATTAGCCACAGCAATGTTGGCAGGCTGCGCACCTTCTGAACAGTCTCAGCCTATAGTCGATTTAAACCCCATGCCAATAATGGCAAACAAGGACGAAACCGTCGTGACACTGTACTTTGGAAGCAGAAGCGAAAATTTGCTCGTTGCCGAGCCCAGGACGATAACCGTTCCGACAAATCAGCGTATCGAAGAGGTCGTTCTAACAGAGTTGCTAAAAGGCCCAAGCTCCGAGGTTTGGGAGATATATTCACTCATAGACGACGAAACGCAGATAGTAACTATCGAGGAAGAAGCGAATGTTTTGACCGTCACACTTACCGCTGATTTCATGGATTCAGGGCAAGGCGAAACGATGAAGCTGGCTGTACACTCTATCGTAAACACTTTGGTCGAACTTGCTGAGTTTTCCAAGGTTCAAATTCTCATTGATACGCTTGAAACAGGAAGTGGACAGCGCCCCACAGCAGCTGACATGGGTTTTGAGGGAACGGGCGCACTTGAACCTCTTGAACGAAACGAAGACATTGTGCTCGACGCTCAAAAAACGGCCGAACTTTTGTTTGCACTCACCGTGTCGCAGGACTATCAACAGCTCTATAATTTTATCGCAAACGAGGATATCGACGAGCAAGCCAAGCCCAATTCAATCACTTTTTCGAGCGTGATGAGCGGATTTACGCAGACGATTGAAAGTTATTCAGTGAGGGATGTTGTCATTTCGGGCAACGGAATTGAAGCGGTAGTGATGGTAGACTTTACAAAGAGACTTCCCAGCTCTGAGATTGTTGAGTACACAAACATCCCAATTAAGCTTGTGAAAGAAAACTACGTATACAAACTCTATTACTCTGACTATTCTCGCATATTCTTAACTTAGACGGAGGAAAACATGAAAAGAATTCTCTGCCTTCTTATGGCGACTCTCTTTGTTTGCGGATGCAGTGTGTTGCGAGAGGACACGACTTTGCCCGATATAACATTAGAGCCAAATTACGAACCTTCATATGTGGAAGAAAATGTAATTTCTCCTGCACTTTATTACCCCGAAACATCGACGGGAAGCCTCGTCCCCGAGGTGCGGCAACTCCAAATCACACATGGAGTTTCTCACGAACAGACGATAATAGAAGCACTTCTTTTGCCACCGACTGAGCCTAGTTTAAGCTCCTTTGGCAGCCAATTTACACTCGAGAGTGTTGTTATCTCGGGTTATGTTGCAAACATCCACTTGCACACCAACTATTTACTAAGCTCCTACGATGGTTTTGTGCTCGCAAGCGCAATGGCAAACACGCTATCTGACTACTTCGATATAGATTATGTAAGCTT
>CAYJIQ010000116.1:4295-6675 GCA_964370275.1 uncultured Christensenellaceae bacterium | reverse complement strand
GTAAGCGGTGCGGCACACCCGATGATCCACACCTTCCTTGCAACGAGCGCACTTCATATGGAATATAAGCTCAAGATGCAACCAAAGGACGTACTCGAGCGAATCCGCAAGATGGTCGCTTATGCCAGAAACAAGTGTGCCGTCGTCGAATTTTCGGCGGAAGACGCTTCACGTTCGGATCTCGACTTTTTGTGCCAGGCGTTTGACGTTGCTATCCAATCGGGAGCAACCGTGCTAAACGTTCCCGACACAGTAGGATACTCCACACCAAAGGAGATGAGCGAAATCGTTGCCTACGTAAAAAACAACGTTCCAAACATAGACAAGGCGATAATTTCCGTTCATTGCCACAACGACCTCGGCATGGCTACTGCAAATTCACTTGCGGCAATGGCAGCCGGCGCATCGCAGATTGAATGTACTATAAACGGAATCGGCGAACGCGCGGGAAATGCGGCCCTTGCAGAAATCGCAATGGCGATCAGCACAAGAGGCCAGATGTATGACGCATACACAAACATAGCGACAAAACAGCTCTATAGAACTTCTTCAAAGCTCGCTAGAATCATCGGCCAAAGCATCCCACCGACAAAGCCAATCGTCGGCGAAAATGCATTTGCGCATGAGTCGGGAATTCACCAACACGGCGTTATGAACAATCGCTTGACTTACGAAATAATGTCACCCGAAAGTGTCGGCGTGGTTAAAAATAACATGGTTCTTGGCAAACATTCGGGCAGACACGCATTTGAGCAAAGGCTTGAACAGCTCGGATATGTTTTAAAGCAGGATGCACTCGAAGATGTATTTATGGAGTTTAAGAAGCTTTGCGACAGAAAAAAAGAAGTTTCAGACCTCGACATCGAGGCACTCGTCGACAACCGTTCGAGCATCGACACTCACTACAAGCTTGAAAGATTTGTCATAAACAGCGGAAACACGATAAGCTCAACATCTATCATAAAACTGCTTCACAACGGCGAAACTATCGAGGCGGTTGCAGAGGGTAGCGGCCCGATTTACGCAAGTTACCACGCAATAGACAAGATTGTAAACATGCACCTTTCGCTTGAGGATTACACGATAAGAAGCGTTTCGCACGGAGACGACGCACTTGGCGAAGTTGCCGTGAAGGTTAGAAATGCAGACAGAACTGTAACGGGAAGAGGTCTTTCAACAGACATCCTCGAATCCTCTATTCAGGCATACCTGCACGCAATTAATAAGTTTATAACGCTTGAAAAACAAAACAAACAAGCATAGCATTTTAAAACTCTAACATAACAAGAGGCTGAAGCAGAGAAAACAAATCTGCGTCAGCCTCTTAATTTTTATGTAATCGTGGTTAAAATCAGCGCGCTTGCAATGTCTGAACAAACTGCTTCGCCGCCCTTGGGCTTCTTCCGCCGTTTCTTATCGCATATGCCTCAGCCGCAGTTTGCACATTTGCATCAAAATCTACTGAGTACTTTTCCATGTAGTGGCGCACTATTTCAAGATAACCTTCTTTATCCGGCACATTAAACGTAATGGTCAACCCAAACCTAGAGGAGAGGGACATGGTTTCCTGTATGGTGTCACCTTCGTGAATCTCATCTCCGATTCTGTCGGACATGCGCTCTTTGATCAGATGGCGGCGGTTTGAAGTTGCGTAGATGATGCAGTTTGAAGCCCTGCCCGCAACACTTCCTTCGAGCACTGCTTTTAGCGTTGCGTAGCTGTCGTCGTTTGCAGTAAAGCTCAAATCATCTATGAATATGATGAACTTTAGCGGGTTTTCGGCAAGCTGTTCGATAAGCGCTCCCATATGCAAAATATCTGATTTTTTTAGCTCGACAAGTCTCAATCCGCGCGAATAATACTCGTTTAATATCGCCTTTACCGTCGAACTTTTTCCCGTTCCCGCATCTCCATACAGCAGGGCGTTATTCACAGTTTCTCCCTTTAAAAATGCAAGTGTGTTGTTTATAAGCAGCCCTCTCTCCCGTTTATATCCCTTAAGATCTTCAAGAGTTCCTTTGTCGGGATATGAGACGGGAATGAGCTTGTCTTCAAACATAAACGCACGGTATTTGCTGAAAATCCCGTAGCCTTCCGCAGATATCTTCGTGCACTTTTGCTCAAACAAAGCGGGCAAATCTACGTCTGTTTTCCTCCAACCAAGCGGACTTTCGGGCTTTAGCTGTTCGTGAGAAAGCTTTGCAATGAAGCTGAGTGCGTCAATGTCGCACATGCAAGCTGCCCTCAAAAATTCGTCCGGCTCCTCACCCTTGCCGATTTTTTTGTAATATATATTGTCGTCCGTGAGCACGAGCTCGCAGATATACTCCCCAAGACATGTCGTTTGTTCGTATAGTACGCTTAGAAACTCGCCGTATAG
>CAYJIQ010000116.1:0-4285 GCA_964370275.1 uncultured Christensenellaceae bacterium | reverse complement strand
CTTCGCAATAGTTTTTTAGAGCACGGACAACCGGATGTTTGTGAAGCCCACGAAAAACCGTGAGCGAATTGATCTTACTTGCAATATCAGCTATTTTCATTATACTTTCCTTTGTTTTAGAGATGCTCTTAAGCAGATTCGTTCATGCGTACGCTTACAAGGCTTGATATTCCCCGCTCTTCCATCGCCACTCCGTATAGCGTGTCGCAAATCGCCATCGTCGGCTTTCTGTGTGTGATGACGAGAAACTGCGAACAGTCGAGGTTTGATATATAGTTTCCAAGGCGCACGACATTTGCCTCGTCTAGCGGTGCGTCGATTTCGTCGAGCAGACACAGCGGAGACGGGTTTATCGTAAGCATAGCAAAGAGCAGTGCAATTGCCGTAAGGGCACGCTCTCCGCCCGAAAGCAGCGAGATGTTTTGCAACTTCTTGCCCGGCGGTTCGGCATGAATGTCGATTCCGCACTCCATGATGTCGCCCTCTTCAAAGTTCAGGTACGCACGCCCTCCTCCGAAAAGCTCGGTGTATATCCTCGAAAAGTGTGTGTTTATGCTGTCAAACTTTTCCTTAAAGCTCGTCTTCATCTTTTCCATAAGCTGGTCGATAACGCTGTTTAAATCTTCCTTTGCCTTTAGCAGGTCGTCCCTTTGAGTGCAAAGTTCATCGTATCTGGCTTTAAGCTCTTCATACTCCTCGACCGCAGTAGGGTTTACCGGCCCAAGTTCACGAATCACCTTCTTTAAGCCGTCTGCTTCGCGAGCACCTTCGGCGAGGTTAAACTCCGCATATGCAAGCTCTCTGCAGATTGAAAGCGTCATCTCATATTCGTCCCACAGCCTGTTTTGCGTAGTTTCAAGCGAAAGGGTCAACCTCTCCACCTGCGATTCCAGTTTAAAGCGCTTTTCGGTTAGCTTTTCCTTGTTTGAAATGTAGTCGGC
Source organism: uncultured Christensenellaceae bacterium (assembly GCA_964370275.1). Taxonomy (GTDB): domain Bacteria; phylum Bacillota; class Clostridia; order Christensenellales; family Christensenellaceae; genus CAYJIQ01. The sequence continues at coordinate 3,344 of CAYJIQ010000116.1, read as the reverse complement.
AAACCGCGCTTCAAGCTCCTCAAACTCCTGCTTCTTTAGCGGTCTTTGCTCCTCAACTCGCATGCGCACTTCGCCTACTTTGGCGATCTCCTGCTCTTTTTGCGAGACTTGCTCAGAGATGCTTTGTATATTTGTGTCACAAATCAAAACCTGTTCGGAAAGTGATTTGAGCCGCGAATCCCTGTCCCTTGCCGCAGAAAGGATGCGCTTTTCGTCACGCTCGAGTCTCTCGATGTTTGAAACAAGACTCTCGCACTCCTTTGAACGCTCTGCCCTTGTTATCCTAAGTTCTGAAAGATCTTCGCTCACCTTAGTCATGTTTGAGGATGTTTTGTGTATCTTTTCGTCAAGATCCAGCCCCTCTTCGGTTAGCTTTGAAAGAGCCTGCTCCATCTGTGCAAGCTCGTCTTCAAGCTTGTTTATGACGTCTGAAAGCTTTGAAGCTCCCTCCAAAAACTCCTCCAGTTCGCCCGAAAGTGCCTGCTCTTGTTCCTTTGCATATGCGACAAGCCTCTCGCAAGAAAGCACCCTTTCTCCCACCTCCGCACGGCTTATCTCTATGTCTTTAAGCTCGCTCATGAGGTTTTCGTTTCTTGCCTTGCAAATGTCAAGATCCTCGGCAATCCGCTCTATCTGCGCCTCGTTTTGCTCCAATCGCTTCTTTGCGTCGTCTATCTGCGCGCCCAAATCCTCAATATTTCTGCTCCTTGAAAGCAAGCCGTAGTCTCGCTTGTTTGAACTTCCGCCCGTCATAACCCCGCCCGGCCGTACTATATCTCCTTCAAGCGTAACCGCGCGAAACCCGTAGTGACACTTCTTCATAATCTTGACTGCGCTGTCCATGTCTCTAACTATGATTGTCCGTGCCAGCAAGAAATCGACGGCAGGCGCAACTTCCTGCGAACAGTCTACAGCCTCGCTCGCAACCGCCATAAATCCGTCCATCTCCTCGCACTCAAGTTCCTTGTTTGAAAGATAGTTTACACGAAGCGCCTCGACAGGCAAAAATGTAACGCGACCAAGTCGCTTTTCTCTGAGCAGAGAAATCGCACGCTTCGCGTGACTTTCGTCGGGGACGACGACATTTTGCAGTGCACCGCCGAGCGCAGTTTCCACCGCAGTTTCATACTTCTTGCTTACGTTTATAAGCTCGGCAAGAGTGCCCATGAGATTTATTCCCTCGTTTTTGTGCTTCATTAGGTTTTTAACGCTGTCTGAGTATCCCTCATATTCGTTGCTCAGCGCAATGAGCATCTTTCGCTGTGCTCCCGCCTTGTCTATCGTGCGCTTTATATTTTCTCCTGCTTCACGCAGTTTTGCTATCTCTTCTTTGCTCTTTAGCAAGGTTGAGGTATTTTCATTAAGCTGTTCGTGGACGTCCTGCTTTTGTTCATCAAGCTCCTGTACCGACTTTTTTTCCGCTTCGAGCGACTCTATATGAATGTCCGCCTCCATCGTCGCCATGGCAATTCTGCTTTCGAGGTCGTCCTGTCTTGCATCGGCGTTTTGCCTCTCTTGGCTCACGCGCGAAATTTCTGTCTTTTTTTCGGTAATCTCGTCTGAAATCTCAAGCTTCTTCGCCGAAATTTCCGTAAGCCGCAGTTTAGAGCTGTCCGTAAGCTCCAGTCCCTGCTCAATTTCCCGTGCAATATCAGCTATCTTTTTATCAAGCTCGCAGACAAAATTGCTTTTTTGCTCATTTTCTTGCTTTAACTCTTCAATCTCCCTCGTTATAGCAAGCTTATATTCGTCCCCCTGCTCTTCTTCCTTTGCAAGCGTTTCGATGTCGTTTTTTAGGGTGAGCACCTCGGCTTCAACTACACGCCTATCTCCCTTTAACCTCTCAAGCTCCGCCGACTGTTCTCCTATCTGCTCTTGAAGTTTGCCCGAAAGTTCGTTTAGCTTCTCCCAATCCTGTCTGGCAAGAGAAATCTTGTTTTCTGCGTCTTCAAACTCGCTTCCTGCGCAGGCAAGCTCTGCGTTAATTCCGTTAAGCTCCTGTTGAGCTTTGTCTAGCTTTTGTCTATCCGTCTCGCTGTTTGCAAGAAAAACGTTCGCCTCTAAAATTTTAAGTCGCTCATAGCTTGTAACATAAGTCTTCGTCCTCGTCGCCTGTTCGCTCATCGAAGGCAACCTTGTGCCGATTTCTGCGGCGATATCCTCGACACGCACCAAGTTTTCCTGCGTCTTGTCGAGTTTGCGCTCGGCTTCTTCCTTCCTCGAGCGATACTTCGCAATCCCTGCCGCTTCTTCAAAGACGCGCCTTCTCGCAGTGGGTTTGCTCGACAATATCTCGTCAACACGCCCCTGCCCGATTATGGAGTAACCCTCTTTTCCTATGCCCGTATCGCGAAAAAGCTCCAGCACATCCCGAAGGCGCACCGAAGTTCCATTTAAAATATATTCACTCTCTCCCGAACGGTACATTCTCCTTGAAACGGCTACTTCTGTGTAATCCTGTAGTTTTTCGCACTCTTCAAAGTAAAGCGTAACCTCGCAAAACGCCTTTTTGGCACGGCTTTGTGTACCGTTAAAAATGACATCTTCCATCTTTGAGCCGCGCAAATTCTTACTGCTCTGTTCGCCAAGAACCCAGCGGATTGCGTCTGCAATGTTGCTCTTTCCGCTGCCGTTTGGGCCGACGACGCCCGTGATCCCGTCTTTTATCAAAAACTGTGTTTTCTTCGCAAAGGATTTAAATCCTTCTATATCAATTTTTCTAAGTATCAAACATTTATACCTCATAGCTCAGTTTATACCACTATATATTGTATCACAACATGTCAAGAAAATAAAGAAGTTATCGTAAAAAAGCATATAAAAAGCACGTACATGAAGGCAAGAGCAAACCTGGTAGTTGACAATAACTTACAGGTAATGTAGAATGACAAGGCTGAAAATTTGAATTACTTTAAGGAGGTAAAAAGGTAATGAAAAAAGTTTTACTTATTGCAATCGTAGCAATGATGGCACTGGCAGCAGTAGGTTGCGCAGCACCCGCGGCAGACGTGACTCTCGGCGGAACAACATGGACGTTTGTAAGCACAATTAATCCCGAAACCGGCGAAACTTTAACGGCAGAAGATTTGGGCATCGCAGTGGGCGATGTTTTATACATCTTTGAAGAAGACGGTACTTTCACGGCTTCAAACAACGTTACGGAAGATGCTCAGGGAACCTACACAATCGAAGGCGACAAGGTAACGCTTGACCTAAACAACGTCCCGCAGGAGTTTACGATTAGCGAAGATACGATGGTTTCTACGGACGGAACCGAAGCAACTCTTACAAAAATGTAATATTTGTAACAAAACATTAATGTTGACAATTAGTGAATTATGTTG